>NZ_JAJAFX010000110.1:0-5208 GCF_025384845.1 Photorhabdus temperata
ACGCAAACTGAATGGGAAGTTCTCTTTCTGGCCCTTCGTTCATTGGATGAAGAAAGTATCAGTGAGGAGTTAATGATAAGTACGGAAGATGTGGTTAATCATATTCAGTCAATTTACCGAAAATTTGATTTGCCATTGCATGCAGAATTAAAAGATTTCTGCAAAGAAAATAAATTTGATCTTTATATTCCAGAAAGATTTGTTACTATTGGTAGCATAGAATTAGATCGACTATAAACTTAAATATCAGCAATCAAATTTTAAGACTAGAAAAAGAGGAATGATACTGTGAATAGTAAATTAACCCTTTCACCTCAAGTAATTAACACATTAGAGCAAAGTAATGACCCGTGGGGAATAAAAGATGAAAATTCATGTTTTATTTACTGTAATTCAGCAGTAAAAAAACTTCATAATTTTGAAGAATCGTTTGATTATGAAGGGCTTTATGATCATGAACTTCCCTGGGCTGGCGCTGAATTTGCAAAAGAATTTATTGCTCACGATAAAAAAGTGATGGAAAGAGAACAGAGAATATGTTCCCTTCAAACACAGATACACGGGAAAGATAAATTTCTATCATCTTATTTTTTTGAAAAAAACCCTATTTACCGTGATGATGGAAGTTGTATAGGCGTTATATGTCATGGTTGGCAAGCTCAGGACTATTCTTTAACCCGTCTATATCATGGAAAACTCCCTGCATCTATTATGTTCCAACCACCGACTGATTTATTTACTCAGCGGGAATGGGATATTATTTTTCTTCTTTTACAAAAGTATACCAGTAAGCAAATGGGCAAAATGTTGAATATCTCCTATCGCACCGTTGAAACTCATATCGCACGGATATATAGAAAAATTGGTGTTAATTCCAGTTATCAGTTGGAAGAGTATTGCCGGCTGAATGATTATGATCTCTATGTACCAGAAAGATTTGTGCATCCAGAGAGTAAAATGTTTCTTTAAGCCATAGATTATAAAGGATTTCATATGAATATGAAGAAGAACTATACAATATCACCTCAGATTATTGATACAATAGAAATAAGCAATGAACCGTGGGGATAAAATATAGTTCTTCAAATTTTATTTATTATGGGTTGGCCTAAATAAGTTACTGACTCTAAATAACTTTTCATAATTCTGCCACACATGACCTTCTTCAACCCAGTGTTATACATAGAATTATGAGTAGCATAAGATGTAGCGCTATTTTGGAATCTTATTTAGGATATGAAAATAAATTAGCTTTTAAAAAAACCTCCCATCTATTATTAATTACCAACCCACTTCTGATGTGGGTAAAAATGTCATATATTCTACACGCTCAAGCAGATCATAAGATATCTACATACTTATAGGAATATGAAAATCAAGCAGTGTATATAATTCTTTCCAACCAAACTGGTGCTTCATAATCATCTCTGGAGAATGTGATCTCTCAGGTTCACCAAAATGTTCATGAATCCATTGACGAGACATCATAGGAATTAATGGCGGTGGTAATTCATTAGAGAATTGATATGATAATTTATCACTATCAAGCAAGATAATTGTTACAACAAATAAAGCCTTATTATCTCTTCTAAATGCTAGATATACACCTTCTTTGATCATATCTAATGATATATGGTCACTCCCCAAATATCCTTTTGGTTTAGTTTTGTAAGGAATTAATCCCTCATCAAAAATTTCCTGATAGGTTTTCTCCAAGCGATTAATTAATGCTTCAATATTAACTGCGATTATTTATATAATTCCTATTCTTGGTTAAGCCAATTCATCTGCGGTTTGGCTTTTCAAACCGCTAATGAAAAAGCTTTTAAGAAAAAACTGCCTCCTTATCTATTAACTACCAGCGTACTTCTGAGGTGGGTAAAAATGTGACCTCTCTGACACGTTCTAATAGATCGTAATCAATTTGCATGTTAGTTGGTATACGAAAATCCAGTACCGTGTACAAATCAGTCCATCCAAAAACTTGTTTCATGATAACTTTTGGCTCTTTTGATTTCTCTGGTAATCCGAACTGTTCATAGATCCATTGACGCGACATATGTGGGATCAGCGGTGATGGTAATTCATTTGGAAATACGTATGATGGTTTATCACTATCAAGTAAGGTAAGTGTCACATCAAACAGTACTTTATTCTCTCTTTTAAAAGCGAGATAAACGCCTTCCTTGGCCATATCTAGGGATATATATTCAGTTCCAATATTTCCTGTTGGTTTCGTTTTATAAGGAATTAACCCCATATCAAAGATCTCCTGATACGTTTTTCCCAAACTGTTTATTAATGCTTCTACATTGATTGCCATTACTTATATAATCCTTGTTCTTGATTTAGTTTATGCATTTTCATCCTAGCTTCTTCGAGCTGAGACTCTGTTGCGCCATACTCCTGTAATGCTGGCATTATCGTATTAAAATCTCGGTCCACAGCTCCCCGTAAATCATTAGCATCTTGTTGTATTTGCTCAGGGGTATTACGCCCCCCATAAGTCGCACTGAGCTTTCTATGGACATCAGCAGGAACAATTATGGCTGCCACATCTTTCGATAGTCTTTCAAGTTGTTTAGATTTCAACTCTGGATAAAGGTTCTTCCAGTAAACCTGAACTGCCGCAGAAGAAGGCATATGATCAGCATGTGTCCCATTCCTTGGCCTGCCCGCAAAATTACTGTACAAATCCACCTCAAACAATTTCACCGGCGGTTTACTCAAATACACATACACCGGCGGCATATTCGGGATCGGGAAGATCAGAATATAATCGCGGAAATCCTTCTCTTCCGGCATCGGCAACGATTCAATATCGCTGCCCACTTTTTCCGGGATTGGCAATACGGTGATTTGCGACGGAATAAACGGCCGTTCTTCATTCCCGGTATGGGCTGGAACCTGAAACTCCTGTTCGTTCGGCGTCCATAAAATTGTCGG
Source organism: Photorhabdus temperata (assembly GCF_025384845.1). NCBI lineage: Bacteria > Pseudomonadati > Pseudomonadota > Gammaproteobacteria > Enterobacterales > Morganellaceae > Photorhabdus > Photorhabdus temperata. The sequence goes on from NZ_JAJAFX010000110.1 coordinate 2,947, forward strand.
CCGGGTTTCTCCCGGTTCCCAAAACTCATAATTACCGGTGGTCCGATTCAGTGTCATCATACGAACCGGCACTTTATCCAGACCACTTTCCGGGCCGACGTGATACCCCTGAACCGTCATCCTGCCGCTTTTTTCATCTCTTATCCAGCGGAAACGCACACGCGTCGGGGCTTTACCAAACTGCTCGGCAATCTCACTAAGGCGATAGCGGTTTAAATAATCTTCTTCACCTTCATTCAGCTTCGGTGAATAAAACAATCCCATTAACCCGACCGTCAACGGATTTGGAGCCGCCAGCCAGCGCCCGGAGCTGGCAGCGCCACCGCCAATGTAACGCATCACCAGCGCTTCCCCATCCGCGGCCACGCTGCGGGTAGTGGCCGCCACTGCCGTAGCAGCCGCTTCGGCCTGCGCTTTTCCACCACGAAACCACCGCTTATACCACGGTAATTTTTTATCCTGCGGTTTATCCGGCTTTGGCGGGTGTTTCTTGCCCTGGGGAGGCGGTTCAGGCTTTTGCGCCGCTACCGGAGCGGAAGATGACGGCACCTGATATATCCCCATTCGCCCGAAGTTATTCGCGGGTTCAGGCTCAGTTCCGGCATCGGTACAGCCTTTGCCCCGCTGGCAGGATTTCGTAAACACCGCTATCGGCGGTGGGGGAGCCTGCGTCACAGGCGGTGGCCCAGACTGAACGCTTCCCGCCGCTTTCACCGGCGAAGCGACATTCTGTGCCGCCATATTAGTGGGAGCAACAGCCCGATCAGCAACTTCTTCCTGCTTCTCATAGCTGTCCATCACGGAATTGATCAGCCGGGCCCGACAGGGACAGGTGCTGACACTATCTAATGTGCCCGCCAATCACCGTCCCATGCTAAACATGCTGGGTACGCCCCCAACAATCATGTAAGTACCGGAATGTTTACCGCAGGTGACGTGATCCCCTTCACGTGCGGTTGCCCGCCCGTTAAATGTGATGGTCTGGTCGCCGGTGATGATAACTCCACCACAGGTTGTTTTATCACCAACGAGCAGATAATAGCCTTTTGCCATTCTATTGATTTCCCCATTGGTTTACAGTACGAAGAGTGGGTCTAACTGAAATGGTCATCATATTCTTACCACTTATAGGTTAATAGATAATCAATAGTGCAATGAATTTAACTTAAAAAGATATAGGAATATTCCGAAAATTGGAGAAATTAGCTTGATTGATTTTAGTAATTCATCATGCTTATTAACATACTAAATACAATTTATTATCAAATGTACCGGAATGTTTACCACAGGTGGCGAGATCCCCTTCACACGCGGTTGCCATCCGTTGTTGGTCGCACCTGTTCCATCAAGACAAAAATCCTTGAGACAAATTTCGGCAAATAGGGTAAAGCTCCGGTTGTTACAAATATCTAAGTTGAACTTAAAATACAACTTTATATCTTGTAGCTATACTATTTTAAGTAAGTTTTTTATTCCATTATTCTTCAAAAATTAAATTAAGCAGAATTTACCTAACCTTAATTTTATTTAAGTTTAGTTATTTCAACAGTCAAAAAATTCAAACCCGGTTTTTGGGTTAAAAAGCTCATATAGTTGATTATGCTGATAATTCCTAAATATATCTTATAGAATTACAATATCTCTCAGACTCTATTTAAGAGGCATCCTTTAATTGATCGTACATTATTTCAATTAAATACTATTTTATTCGCATTATTCTGGCCCAGAGATAACACCTTTTCTTTCATCCTATTACAAGTCATCGTTATAAGAGTCGCTCTCTCCATCCCTGGTTTATGACGGAAAATTTTTAACACATGTCACTTAATTACTCATGACTGAAAAATCAAATTCATTAATTTATCTAATTAGTAATTATTCTAAAATGTTTTCATATATAATAGTATTATCTGTTACATTTACCCATAATTAAAATTACTACATAAAATAATAATAAGGTTTAATTAATAAATATATGTATTTTGACGCGCAAGTTATTATATTCTATTATAAGGCCAAGATATTCTAAGTATGGTGAAAGTATAATTAGCAGTCAGACCTTGCAGATAATGGCTGAAATAATCATTCAGGAGTCACAATGCAACATATAAAAAACAAACCCAGTAATATCACCCCACAATTAATTCACACGTGGGAAAGAAGCAGCGAACCTTGGGGAGCTAAAGATCGCCAATCAAGGTTTATCTATGCCAATTCCGCTTTTTATCAACTACTCAATCTACCAGAAGATTTCGATATTAC
>NZ_JAJAFX010000111.1:0-5047 GCF_025384845.1 Photorhabdus temperata
CCGGGCAGCAAAACCCAGATGGCCTTCCGCTCGAAAACCCACAAGGGCGACGGTTACAACGAACTGCGCTTTGAGGATGCCAAAGGCAGTGAAGCGCTCGCTTTGCATGCTCAGCGCGATATGAACACCGTGGTAAAACATGACCAGACCCTGGTCGTGGAAACCGGCAACCGTCAGGTCGCTGTGAAGGCCGGTGATGAACAGACCCTTATTGAACAGGGTAACCTCAGCGAAACCATCTGCCAACTGCGCAGCACCGAAGCCAACCAAGTCCAAGTCAAGACCCACGCCGGGAAAGCGGGAGCCGGGACTCAGCTGTATGAAGCCAGTGACATTATCACGCTGAAAGTCGGCGCAGGAAAAATCGTGATGACCCAGGAGAACATCAAAATCACCTTCGGCGGCTCCGTCATTGAACTCAACTCCGGCGGCGTTTTGGTTAACGGCACAAAAATTGGCCTGAATTAACGCCGGCAAAAGACCCTAAACACTCACCAGGATAACCCTATGACCCAGAAAACGCCTTTAGTCCCGTTTCACTTCAATGCCGGCTCGGTCAACGTCCCCCACGACTGGCAGGATGTCAGTATACTGGTACTCAGCAGTCCCGACGACAAAAACGGCAGCAGCTTCACCCTGTCCCGCGATACCTTACCCTGGGGACTCGACTTTATCGCCTTTGCCGAACGGGAAATCACCGCACTCAGTCAGCAGCTGAAAAACTATCAGGCCATTTCACAGGAAAACGGCCCGCTGGAGGGCCGGGAAACCGTGACCTCGGAGTTCACCTGGCACTCCCCGCAGGGGCCCCTTCATCAGCTGATGCGGCTGCTTAACCTGCCAGAGCAGGTGCTGATTTTTACCGGCACCTGCTCCGGCAGCATGACTGAGATTCAGCGTCAGCAGATGCTCGCCATGATGACCTCGTTTCAACCCCGTTCGGATGATGAACAATAACCTCAGGGTGCCGTCATGAGCCTATTACAGACTGTCTGGGTGGGGGCCGGGGCCGCCCGCCGTCCTCCCGCCGCATCACCCCGGAAAACCGCCGCCGGCACAGAGGCGCCGGTTCAATCCGCCTCGCCGCCCCGGACCGCAAAGACAACCTCACATTCGGATAAGGCCCTGGCATTTCTGGAAAGCGATGCGTTCAGCCAGGTCTCTATGGGGGCCGCCGGCGCCTATGCCGTGGCGACCGGAGCAGCGGCGCCCTTTGCCGCGGGCCTGGCCGCCGGCACCGTGGGAGCTTATGCCGGCAGCTATGCCGGCGATAAAATGGGTCATCAGATAGCGGATTTTCTGGGCATGCAGACGGTCTCTACCGAGGGAAACTCCCCGGCCCGGCTGGGCGATGCGATTGCCCACCAAAATAAAAAGGCCGGATTATGGGGGGCGCTGGGCGGCATTCTGCTGGGCGCGGTGGCGGTGGTGGCTGTCGGGGCGTTAACCCTGGCGACCGGCGGACTGGCCCTGGCGGTGGTCGCCGGGGCAGCCGCAGGATTAGCCGGCGGGTTTGTCGGCGGCATGGTGGCCGGTATCGGTGCCGCTATCGGGCAATACGGCGAAAATAAAGGCACCATTATTGAAGGCTCCCCGAATGTCTTTTTTGAAGGCAAGCCGGTGGCCCGGGTCGGGGATAACATTGTGTGCAGCGACCACCCCGGCACGGTCGTCATTGCCGAAGGGGCTAAAACCGTGTTTGCCAACGGTAAACCGATTGCCCGGCTGGGTCACCGCACCACCTGTGACGCCAATATCAACAGTGCCGCCGCCTCCATTGCCATTACCCAGGAGACGCAGGGGGTGTATGACATCATGGCAAGCAGCGACACCGAGTTACGCTGGGCGGTGGCGCTGGCCGGATTAATCCCCCTGCCCAGAGGGAAAAAAGGCGGCCCCCATCACGAACCCCGCCCGTCAGTGAAAAAAACAGGCTGTAGCAGCCAGCGCTGTAGCACAGCCGGTGAACCGGTGGATGTGGCGACCGGCGACTTCTTACAGGTCTGGCCAGCGCTCGCCCTGCCCGGCGTGTTGCCGCTGGCGCTCAACCGGGTCTACCGCTCGACCGCGAACTTCTCCGGCCTCTTTGGTCCCCAATGGGCGGACGACTGGTCGCAGCACCTGAGACGCGACGGCGAGGAGACCCATTTCACCGACGGCGAAGGCGTGATTTACACCTTCCACACCCCGGACGAAAACGTCTTTTCGGTCAACCTGCACGCCGGGCATTATCTGCTGTACGGCCAGTTAAATGGCGAACTGCACCTGTTTAACCGCCATACCCAGCACACCCTGAGTTTTGCTCAGAGGCAGGGCGATAAACGTGGCCTGTCAACGATAGCGGACCGCCACGGCAACCGGACCGTATTTCGTTACGATGAGACCGGACGCCTGGCGGATATCGTCCATGCCGACAGCACTGAACTGGTGCTGCACTATGAACACCGGCAACTGACCGCCATTGACTGGCTGCACCAGGGACAGCGCCAGCGGCTGGTGACTTGTCGCTATGATAATCAGGGTTACCTGGCCGAATGCGCGTCGTTTCAGTTTAACCACCTGTGGCATGAATACAGCCCGCCGGGCTACATGACCCGCTGGCATGACACCGACCAAACCGATGTCGCCATTCACTATGATAACGCGGGCCGGGTCATCGCCACCACCACCCCCCAGGGCTACTGGCAGGACCGCTTTGACTATGATGACGAAAACCGCGTCACCCGGTATTTCGACGCCGAAGGCGGCTGTACCCGCTACGAATATAACGCCGACGGCCTGGTCACCCGCGAAGTTAACCCGCTCGGCCATGAAACCCTGACCCAATGGGACTTCGGCCACAAAATAGCGGAAACCGACCCGCTGGGCCGCACGGTCCACTGTGAATACAACCGGTACGGGGAACTGACCGTCTCCACGAACCCGCAGGGGGACAGCACCGCTTACCACTACGATGAATACGGGCAGCTGACCGCGGTGGCACAGCCCGACGGCGATACCTGGCGATGTCACTATAACGACCGGGGCAGTCTGGACGCCGTCACCGACCCGCAGGGCCGAATGGAAGAGACCCGTTACGGCCCTCGGGGTGAAATCCTGCGCCATACCCTGCCGGACGGCCGCAGCTGGCGCTACGGCTATGAACAACAGCAGTTAAGTGAAATTGAGGCCCCGGACGGCACCGTCACCCGGTTTGACTCTGACGGCCTGGGCCGACTCCTGACCGTCACCGATGCCCTGCATCAGCAGACCCGCTATCATCACAGCCCCTTTCATGCCAGCCCGGCGGGCAGCGTCAGTGAAATCCACCTGCCGGACGGCGTCCGCCAGACCCTTGACTACGACAGTGAACGGCGAGTCTCGGCGGTCACGGACGGCGAAGGCAAAGTGACCCGCTACCGTTACGACGCTTTCGACCTGTTGAGCCGCGTCACCCACCCCGACGGCACCGCCCTCACCTTTACCTACGACAGACTGACCCGCCTGACCGCGGTGACCAACGCCACCGGGGAAACTTACCGTTACACCCGCGACCGGGCCGGGCGGATTACCGGAGAAACCGACTTTACCGGACGGACAATCCAGTATCAGTATGATAAGGCCGGGCGCAAAATACTGGCCCGTTACCCGGATAATCAGCGGCTGCGCTGGTGCTATACCCCGGAAGACCGCCTCACCCGGCAGGAAGTCTGGCAGGAAGACGAAGCCCAGTGTCAGCTGGTTGCGGTCACGGAATACGGCTATGACCACAAAGGCCGGCTTATCCGCGCCGTCAACCCGGACGCGGTGGTGGCATTTGACTATGACGATGCCGGCAACCTGACCGCCGAAACGATTAACGGCCGCACGGTGACCCACGAATGGGACGCCCTGAGCGGCTTACCGGTCAGCCAGCAGGCGGATAACCTGCCGGCCCTGCGCTGGGACTATGGGCCGCTCGGTCAGGTCACTCGCATTGAGTTGGCCGGCCACGCCCCGCTGCACATACAGCATGACCCGCTGGGACGGGAAACCGTACGGGAAAGCGGGGCCGGATTTATCCAGTCACAGGCTTACACCCCGCTCGGGCTGCTGGCCCATCAGGCGGCCGGGCACCGCTCAGGGCGGTTTAAACAGACCCGGCACGAAGCGGACTCACATTATCCGCCATCGGGCAGGGCGGTGACCCGCCGCTGGCATTACAATCCGGCGCACACTGTCGCCTGTATTGAAGACCGACGCTGGGCAGAAACCCGTTACGGCTACAATGCGAACGACCAGGTGGTGACCGCGCAGTTTGGTGGTCCGACCGCGTGCGACGAACAGTTTGTGTATGATGCCGGTCAGAATCTGCATTACCACAAGCGGGTGCCGGCGCGGCTCAGTGACGACGTGCGGCAGACGTCTCAGGCGCAGCAGGCCGGGCGGGTGGTTCAGCACGGCACTAACACCTATCGCTATGATGAGAACGGGTGCCGGGTGGAAAAAACGGCGCGCCGGTACGGCCATCGGCCCCGGACCTGGCGTTACCGCTGGGACGGGCAGCAGCGGCTGACCGGATTCATCAGTCCGGAAGGGGTGCGCTGGCGTTACGGCTATGATGCCTTCGGGCGGCGGATCAGTAAGCGAAAAGAAGGGGACCACGCTGGTCAGGCGGTGAAACCGACCGCCATTATCGGTTACGATTACCTGTGGAGCGGCGACCAGCTGATAGAAGAGACGCCGGTCTATGCGGACGGGACCGTTGCCTATGAGCAGAGTATTCACTGGCTGTACGAACCGGGTGCACTGACGCCGTCGGCGCGGTATGAAAAAGGTCAGCTATACTATGTGGTGAGCGACCACCAGGGGACAGTACGAGAAATTCTGACCGAGGACGGCGAGCTGATATGGGCGGGCCGGCTGCTGACCTGGGGCGAGGCCGAGTGCTGGCGGGTGCTGACGCGCAATGACCCGCGGAACCTAACGTGTAACCTGCGATTCTGTGGGCAGTATGAGGATGAGGAAAGCGGGTTATTTTATAATCGGCACCGTTATTACGAGAGGGAAACGGGACAGTACTTATCGC
>NZ_JAJAFX010000112.1:0-4826 GCF_025384845.1 Photorhabdus temperata
GTTTTCACAGCTTTATTTATCGCCGCTTCTGCTTTAGAATGCGCCTTAGCCATAATTAACTACCCTTATTAGTTGCTTGTGGTGAGCGGCAGACGTGAGGTGCGAACTCACCGTCTGCCGCGCTATCTCAACGCTTAGTGCTGTTAAATCCCATGGCCTGTTCAACCATTGCTTTCTTGACAAAGCTGTCAAGTACCACGATCAACGCTTGTTGATCGGTATCTGGCAACAGGTCCGCTTTTTGCCACAAGGAATGTAATGTGTGGTTGCGGATCTTCACTTCATCCGATATAGCCTTGCGGCCAACCAGTTCATCTATCGTGACCTGGAGCACATCAGCGATCTTAATAACCGTTTCCAGATGGGGCGCACTCGCGCCTTTCTCCCAACGATTATAAGCACGCGGATCAACTCCCAACAGTTCAGCCAGCCGAACCTGACTTAAATTACGTGCCTCACGCAACAAACGAAGACGTTCTGCAAATGCTGACATATCCAACCCTGCACACAATGAATCAATAGGGTTCATTGTACCGTCTCCTTTTTTAGCTGCCTGTTGCAAATCCCATAATGTATAGATAATATAATCTACATATATGTCTATTGACAAGGGTTTAAAAGGAACATTTTTATGGCACGCATCCCGGAAGCAGAATTACAACACCTGAAAGCCGCCGTCTCCTTAGTCGCCGTGGTGGAGCAACAGGGGCGACAGCTCTTTAAACGCGGCAAAGATTACGTGCTGCTGTGCCCGTTCCATCAGGAGAAAACCCCGTCAATGGTGCTCAGCCCGGAAAAGAACCTCTATCACTGCTTCGGCTGCAATGCGGGCGGGTCGGTGCTGGACTGGGTGATGAAAACGGAGGGTTTAAGCCTGCGCCATGCCGTAGAACGCCTGCGCGGGGAACTGGGCGAGAATCCAGCAATGGCCCCGCTGGTCCAGCCGGATGAACCGGCCGTGCTGGCCGAAGACGAAGCCGGAAGGCAGGCGCTGCTTAATCGGGTGGTTGAGTTCTATCACCACACGTTGCTGAACGCCCCCGAAGCGCTGGCTTATCTGGAAAAACGCCGATTAAACCACCCGGAATTAGTCGCCGGTTTTAAACCGGGCTTTGCCAACCGCACCCTGGGTTACCGGCTGCCCGCCAGTAAATACAAGGCCGGTTCCGCTATCCGGGCCCGGTTAATCGCGGCGGGTATCCTGCGGGACAACGGGCATGAGCACTTTAGAGGGTCATTAGTGATACCGGTTATCGACCGGCACGGCCAGATACGCGAAATCTACGGGCGTAAAATCGGTGATGACCTGCGCAAAAACACCCCGAAGCATCTGTATCTGCCCGGCGCACATGGCGGCGTCTGGAATGAACCGGCCATGGTGGCGTCAGCCTCGCTTATCCTGTGTGAATCGTTAATCGATGCGATGTCGTTCTGGGTGGCGGGTTACCGTAATGTCACCGCCGCCTACGGGGTGAACGGGTTTACTCCCGACCACTGGCAGGCACTGAAACAGCATCAGGTCAGACAGGTGCTGATTGCCTTCGATAATGATCACGCCGGGAATGACGCCGCAGTGAAACTGGCCGCCGAACTGACCACCGCCGGCATCACCGTGTTCCGGGTGGTGTTCCCCGAAGGCATGGATGCCAACGGCTATCTGTGTCAGGTCGCCGAGCCGGAACGGGCCTTCGGGTTGCTACTCGACAGTGCCGTGCCGATGCAGGATGCGGCGGAAATACAGGCAACCACCGCCACAGAGCGGGCCGCGCTGGCTGAACACCAGCCGGTTCCGGTGCCAGAAACGGTCAGCACCTTAGCCGCCGGGATAGCTGCGTTGCCGTCAATGCCCAATGTGGTCTGGGAAACCGGCGCTAACGGCGAGATATCCCTCACCCTGGGCACACAACAGTGGGGTATCCGGGGCCTGTCACAGGTGAAAGCCGGGGCGGCAGTGATGAAAGTCAATGTTCAGGTGGTTGATACCGACAGCGGCGTGATGTTCGCCGACAGCGTGGACATGATGAGCGCCCGCAGCCGGAACGGGTATGCGCGACTGGCCGCCACCGAACTGGGGCTGGCCGAAGGTGACCTGCGCCGGGCGCTGGGGCAGGTGTTGCTGGTACTGGAACAGTGTCAACAGGCCGGTGTCAGTGAACAAACCGCAACCCAGCCGGTTCCCGAACTGAGCGAGGACCAGCGGGCCGCGGCGCTGGCACTGCTGCAAGACCCGCAGCTGAGTGAGCGCATCACCGCTGACTTAGCCGCCTGTGGCGTGGTGGGCGAATCCACTAACCTGCTGGCCGGTTACTTAGCCGCCGTCAGTCGCAAGCTGGAACGTCCGCTGGCCGTGCTGATACAAAGCAGTAGCGCAGCCGGGAAAAGTTCACTGATGGATGCCGTCCTCAATCTGATACCGGAAGAGGAACGGCTGCAATACAGCGCCATGACCGGCCAGAGTCTGTTCTATCTGGGGGAAACCAATCTCCAGCATAAAATCTTAGCCATTGCCGAAGAGGAAGGCGTCAGGCAGGCCGCCTATGCGCTTAAGCTGTTGCAAAGCGACGGCGAACTGACCATTGCCAGCACCGGTAAAGATGACGCCAGCGGGAATCTGGTGACCAAACAGTACACGGTGAAAGGGCCGGTGATGCTGATGCTCACCACCACGGCAATAGATGTCGATGAAGAGCTGTTAAACCGCTGTCTGGTGCTGACCGTGAACGAATCGCGGGAACAGACGGAAGCTATCCACGCCTTGCAGCGCCATAAGCAAACCCTCGAAGGCTTACTGGCGGAGAATGAGAAGGTCTATATCACGGAACTGCATCAAAACGCCCAGCGGCTGTTACGCCCGCTGAATGTGGTTAATCCTTATGCTTCACAGTTAACGTTCATGAGCGATAAAACCCGCACCCGGCGCGACCACATGAAATATCTCACGCTGATACAAAGTATCGCCCTGCTGCATCAGCACCAGCGGGCGGTGAAAAAGGCCGAACATCGGGGCAAGACACTGGAGTATATCGAAGTGACCAAAGACGATATTAGCTTAGCAAACCGGCTGGCCCACGAGATATTAGGCCGCACGCTGGATGAGATGCCGCCCCAGACCCGAAAACTGTTGCTGCTGATACAGGAAATGGTGAAAGACACGGCGGCAGCGCAACAACGCCCGGTGAAAGATATCCGCTTTACCCGCCGGGATATCCGCAGTTATACCCACTGGAGTGACAGCCAGCTTAAACTCCACTGTCAGCGCCTGAGTGACATGGAATATCTGCTGACACACGGCGGCAGTCGCGGCCATCTGTTGCAATATGAACTGCTCTGGAATGGCGATAAAGCGGAGGAGGCTCACCTGTGTGGTCTGATTGAACCGGAAAATCAGGATGCCAATAGCGTATATGACTCGTGCAAGTCTGGCTCGGATGAAGGCAAGTTGGGGTCAAGTCTGCCCCAAGTCAGGGCCAAGTCTGGTTCACCAAAACCGGCTGCAAGCCGCAGTGACAAAGGGCTGAACGGTTCGCAAGTCGGGCGAGCCTGAAAAGGACTGTTCCGGCCCCCTAAAAATCAGGCTGTCGTACCGTACTACCCCTTCATCAACGAACCCGAAAGCCGGATAAAGGAAAGTGTGAATATGACTTGTGCAAGTCTGGCTCAGATGAAGGCAAGTCAGGGTCAAGTCTGCCTCAAGTCGGGGTCAAGTCTGGTTCACCCAAACCGGCTGCAAGCCGCAGTAGCAAAAGGCTGAATGGCTCGCAAGTCGGGGCAGTCTGAAAAGGACTATTCCGGCCACTTAAAAATCAAGCCATCGTACCGTAGTGACGTCTCACACACCGATAACAATAACCGCTGTTCCCTACAGGAAATCCCATCATGTCATCACCCGCTAAACGTCAATCTGAACCTATCCAGCTCACTCTGCGTCAGCACCTTGAGGCGTATCTGGATAACCTGCTGTTGCAGGGGTTGAGTCAAAAGAGTCAGGCCGCCAGTCATGAACGGCTGTCACCGTTCGTTAACTGGTGTGAGGAACAGGGCGTTGTATCAGCGGCCCAGGTGACCGGGCCGTTACTGGAAAACTGGCAGCAGTATCTTACCCAATACCGCAAGGCCAACGGTCAACCCTACCCGCCGGACAGTCAGCGCCGACGCCTGCGCGCCTTACGCCTGTGGTTCGACTGGTTGCAGCAACAGCAATCTATCCCAACCAGCCCGGCGGCAACCCTCGCCTCACCGGACAGAAAAAAACGCCCCTCGGTAACGGAAACCCTGAATCAGGCAGAGGCAGCAATCCCTGCCCGCTTCACCACCTTACGCCAGCATCTGGCCGCCTGGCTGGAAGCCGTACAGGGACAGGGGTTAAGTGAACGGACACAGGAAGCCTATGAAGAGCGGCTGTTGCCGTTCATCACCTGGTGTGAAGCACGCGGGGTCATGGCCGCGCCGCAGGTCAGCCTGCCGTTGCTGGAAAGCTATCAGCGCTGGCTAAGAAGCCACCGTAAAGCCGACGGCCAGCCCTACACCCCAGGCAGTCAGCGGGACCGCCTGAGTGTCTTACGTCAGTGGTTCCGCTGGCTGCTGCAACGTCACCATATCCTGTATAACCCGGCGGACAGTCTGGTGTTACCAAAGGAAGAAAAACGGCTGCCGGCCCAGGTGCTCAATGAAGACGAAACCCACACGGTATTAGCGGCGGCAAACATCAGCACGCCAACCGGGTTGAGAAACCGGGCTATCCTTGAAGTGCTGTGGAGTACCGGTATCCGGCGAATGGAAGTGGCGAACCTGCTTTAAGCGAAGTGGACTTCGGGCGCGGGGTGGTG
>NZ_JAJAFX010000113.1:0-4818 GCF_025384845.1 Photorhabdus temperata
TCCCCGATCCTTGAACGGCATTAATTAATTCACGCTGAACGGTATTAAACCAGCCAGCGTCTAATAATGTCGGCGCAATACCCGCAGCGACATTGCCATTTGTAAATTCACCGTTTTTATCTGCGGTATTTGTAATATCACCGATTTTTTGCATAGCAAAACCTCACTCATTAAAGGTGATTAGAGAAAGAATAAATAAAGGGTTATTTAGTTGCTGTAACCGAACTGTAAAATTGTATGAGATGGACAAAGACGGTTAAATTGGCACTCTAACCGTTTATTACCCCATGAACGCAGTGGATCGCCGCAATAACTTCCACCCGCTACAGCGTAAAAAATAGTTGTTTTGGGTGCGTTAATTCGCCATGTAAACGGCCAATCTTCACCGTTTAAGGCTTCCCCGCAGCGAGACTGTCCCGCCCGTGCTTGTCGATATTCAGTGATCGTGATGGTATAACTCATTGTTGCCGCAAGATCAATAAAGAAGCCTTTTGACTGGTCGTTAGATTGTAGCAATCGGGAAACAACGGCTTTTTGTCTGAGTGCGATACTATCAATTTCACCGATACCGCAATCATCTGGCAAACCTAGCGATTTCTCCCATTCAGGCAGCATGATAGTAGCTGTGGCCGGAAATGCCCCTTCAATTAACCCCCATGCGTCCCGATCGCTTCGGTAATATGAACGTGCAATCGCTCTTGTTATTGCGTTCATAACTGATGAGGGCTGACGAGTCCACGCCAAACCGGATGGCAACAATCCGTTTAACGCTGATGTATAATCATCAATGCTATATCGACTCATGTATAGATAACCTCCCCTCTCAGCGGTAATTCCCCGATCCCTAATTTAATATTGCTTGTCGGATTCGTAATAACAAATCCCGCCGTTCCCGGCACATCAGCAATCGCATATTGAAGTTCGGATATAAGAACTTTCCCCGTCCCGTCAGGATTCCCGTTTTCAAAAAATACATTATCAATAGCGGCGGCAATGGCATTCGTCACATCACGACTAACATAAGATATTCCGTTGATTGTGATATCAATTTTACGTTTAATTGGGGAACAAACCCACACTAAAGCAGTGACTGGCTGCAACGGGTAGATGTAATCCGCAACTCTTGCTTGATCTCCTGTCGCTGACGTACCGTAATTTTCTAGCTTAGAAAATCCATCAGCACCAGCCGGAAAACCACCCTTTCCGTTATTATCGCACATGATATAAATGCCAACGGTCCCCGCGCCCATTGCTCTACGACGAATCCATACGCGAGTAACACCCGGTACGGATAACGCCCACAACTTGTAGTCATCGTCAGAACCACCGGACAAAAGTCCTTGATAAGCAAGCAGAATCCGGGAACGAAAATCATCTTCATTTTCAATATCAGCCCCGCCGATGATGGGTGTTACTGCTTTTCCCTGAACGTCCACCCCGGCAATACTCTGATCGAGTGTTAACACTGTCCCCGCGTCAGCATTACCTGCACTTCCTCCCCCGGTAGCATCATCAGAAATATCGGGCAAAATGGCGGTTATTAATGCATTAGCAGTGCCATCTTGTGCTATGCGAACATCATAAAGCGTTTTGTATTGATAACCATCACCACGATTTAATATCGTTCCGGCTGGAATAATTGCGCCTTCCGTGCCTGTAAACTGGTAATCGTTGCAAATAGCAGCATTAGCGGGCTTACGAAAGACTTTTTTCATTGCTCCCCAGCCTGCAAGATGTTCATCAGTCGCAGTAAAGGGGGTTGTTTGCAGTGCGATATAGTCAAGATAGCCGTAGTGCAAATGTGCCATGCCTGCATCCATGTCCGCAAGCACGCCCATGTTAGAAAATCGCAGCAATGTACCAACATCATCAAGTTCAGACTGTAAAAAGCTGCGGTTCTGCTCACGTAGTTCAGATAGTGTTTGTCGTTTAAATGGCATTATGTTGTTCCCATACCCAGAAAAATCTTAAGTCTTCTGCTTCACGTCCGGGGCGCTGATAACGAATGATCATGTTTAAGCGATTTGGGTAAACGATTTGAGTATTGATATTTACAGAAGCGACAACGCCATCGTCTAACATCCATTGTAGCGCCTCACGCGCATAATCTTCTGCTTTCAGAGCTACGGCGGTAGTGAGTTTTTGGCGGCGTATCAACCACAATCGCGAACCGATTTGATAATCCGAGCCAACATCACCCCACCAGCCTTTTCTGTCAACCCCATCGATTTCATCATCGCTACGTGCCTGTCTATCTGTAAATAGACTAACTATCATAGCCGTTTGCAAATCGTCCCCAGTGACCAAATCCCCGTTCCCCGCCAGCCAATCGGCATGAATCTTATTCACATCCCAGCACGAAGTAATATCACTCATTTCACTGGCTCCCCGATTTTCTGACTTGTTACTGTTGAACCGCCAGACTCCACACCGGATACTTTATGTGTATGATTATTATAGGAATCACGCAACTGTTTCATTGTTGAAGAATTGCTATTGCAGTTATCAACGATATCACCTGTCACTTTTAGAATTGGCGTGTTACAAAGTACAGACTCGCTAGCGTTGATTGTTACCTGAGTGGCGTTATTTATAGTCACTGGCTGGCCTTTGGCTTCAATAGTGATCCCTGACTCGGTTAATAAGATATGTAAGCCCCATTGGTTATAGAGCACTACTTCTCCGGGATTTAAATTCTTATGCCGATATTTTTTATTGTTGCTGGCAATCACGACAGCGCTGGAACGGTCTCCCCCCAAGTAACCAATCACAACGTCTGTCCCGGCTGGCAATGCAGAAGAGAAGCCAAATTCAGCCATCCTTGCCGTGTTGTCCCGAACCTCGATTGGCGTCTGGTACTGAACAACTTGAATGTTTCCGCTATCACGTGAAGTCTTAATTTTGCCAAGCCCTAACATCATCTCAACCCGCCGAGACAACTTTCTGATTGCATCATTCATCATCTGATCGTCTCTCTCAAAATTGCGTAAAATTCGTATGGCTGAACACTAAAAGCGGCTGGCGGCATTAAAACTAATTGCGCTTGTGTACCATTGTCGCCATTTCGGGTATATGTCACTTCCGACAACAGCCATTGCTCATTTTCAAGTCCGAAGATGGGCATGTGAATAGGGATCAATGTATTGGGTTGCCATAATTTACCGCTACTATCTCGCCAGCTATCAACCGTCACTTTCAGCACTTTTGAGCGTCCGTAGCGGCGGTTCATTTCCCAGTCAATCGACTCTTGTGCCCGCTTTGCTGATATAAGCGTGCTTTCTATGATGGTGACATAGTTCCGATAGCGCATTTTCTTAGCTTCGGGATCACTGGCTGTTGCTAACGTGACGACATCATAACCGCTGTCATTACTTGTTTCGTTGAGTCCGCTTATAGCAAAAGACAAGCCGGTATATTCAGAAAACCGTTCATTCATTGAACTATTGTAATCTGATGTTTCGACGTTCTTTCCCTGCTCAACCCCACTTGCGGCCAGCTCTGTACCTACCCTCGTCATGATTAAATTGCCGTCTGGCAAGTCGTAGTAAAGAAGAGCAGCAAAGCGGGTAACGCGATCAATAACTTCTTGCGAAGACTCACCCCAGTTTAGTGTGAACTGAGGAACAGTTGGCATATCATCAACATCAGATGTCACTTGAATGTCATACCATTGCGCGAGTTTCTGAGCAATCTGGAGTGGAGTAGCCTGGCTGATCACGTTGTTCGGCCACTTTGCTGAACAGTCTACTAAGTCTTGGCATTTACCCCGCCCAGACACTTTTATTTCGTGTTTATTCTTTGAAACTGATGGGTTCCAGCTATCGATATAGCCCGTTACTACTCGATCATCACCCAAAAATACTTCGCATTTTTCACCGGGTTCTACAAGTTGCTTCTCATCATTGCCGGGGTAATAATCCATTAACATCAAATCGAAATCTGATGGCAACCGCTCAATACCCCGCGTCACCCGCACACTATCCCATCCAAAGATCCTTCGCCCACCGATCACTAATGACAACTCATCACTTTTCATTGTTTCAGCGCCTTGAATTTAATGGGCATAAACGCCGGGTGAACTGGAGAGACGGCTTGGACTAGCTCATCACTGCGTTCCGCATCTTGATAAATACGATTAGCAATATTCAGCGCGGGTAATACAGAGGGTAAATTAAACTGTGTTAATCTCCCCTTGGCATCTTTCAGTGAGAAACTTTCAACAAATTCATAACGTAGCTGAACGAGAGCCTGAAAAACATCATCAGCCGCTAAATCACCGGCTTTGATAATGGCGTTATCAAGAGATTCACAAACACGACGCTGAATTGTTGCGGCTTCGTCACGATTGGCGGGAATGAGTTCACTGGCTGTTTTTGCCATTGCGCCGGCAGAAAGAACGACGATCAATAATGTCGTGGCTTCAGCTACATTCTTATCTACACTGCTTTGCTGATATTGCGTATTTTTAAAGCTGGCAAGATTTTCAAATACCCGTACTTTCTCCGTCGTACTGCCTGTTGTATTAATGATTACATTAATAACTAATTGCACTCCACCCGCCAACCCCTCAATCGAGTTAGCACTGTTGAGTTGTGAGAGGGCTTTTGATATCGCTTCTCGCCCCATCACAGCGCCGGCCATTTTTTCATTAACCACATTTTTATAATTTTCACTGTCATTATTACGCAGTACAACACCCGTTGCGCCGGATACAGAACCGCCGATTTTCCCGCGACTGTAACGTCCGTAGCGTTTACTACCAAATGTCGAATTCAACATGTCACTAAGATTTGTCACTTCATCAATTGACGATTGCAC
>NZ_JAJAFX010000114.1:0-4732 GCF_025384845.1 Photorhabdus temperata
GGGTTATTCAATACTTATGTGATAATCCGGTGCCTATATTCTGCACCGGATTTTTATATTTTAAAAAGAATGTTGAGTTTATTCTGGAGATAATTGATTTTAAATTATCCATATTTTATCGAAAAGTTGATCCAATAGGGCAAATTCTACATTGAATATTGTGTTTAAAGTGAATTTGGTATAAATATATCTAATCAATCAGCAACTTATGTGGTTGTGTCAAAAATAAGCGTGATTTTCATTTGTTAGCTATAGTTAATTCCAGTAAGGTGACTCTATTCGATAACTGGGTGAGGATAAAATATGTTAAAAAAACTAACGGCTGAATTGCTTGGGACATTCGTGCTGGTTTTGGGGGGATGTGGTAGTGCTGTATTAGCTGCTGGATTTCCTGAATTAGGTATTGGTTTTGTCGGTGTCTCTTTAGCATCTGGTTTAACCATTGTGGCGATGGTGTATGCGGTAGGGCATATTTCTGGTGGGCATTTTAATCCTGCGGTGACAATTGGCCTTTGGGCGGGGGGACGTTTTAGGGCCGCAGAAATTATTCCTTATATTATTTTTCAAGTTATAGGCGGTATTCTTGCGGCAGCGGTGTTGTATGTTATTGCCAGCGGGCAGGCTGGTTTTGATGTGACAGCCAGTGGTTTTGCATCCAATGGTTATGGTGAGCATTCACCTGGTGGATTTTCACTTCAGTCAGCTATTATTGCTGAAGTTGTTTTGACGGCTATTTTCCTGATTGTCATTATTGGTGTAACAGATAAACGAGCCTATGCGGGTTTTGCGCCATTAGCAATAGGTTTGGCGTTGACTTTAATTCACTTGGTCAGTATTCCTGTTACAAACACCTCAGTTAACCCGGCACGAAGCACTGCTGTTGCTATATTCCAGAATACTTGGGCTTTAGAGCAGTTATGGCTATTCTGGGTTATGCCGATTATTGGCGGGATTGTGGGTGGTGTTGTCTACAGGTTACTGCTTGCTGAAAAACAATGATTTTTACTGATGGAGTTACTTTGCTTTAAGGCCACGCGATAGAGTGGTCTTTTTTATGCTGTTTCCAGATATCGGCAGGATTGCAGATCGGATTTATTTATCAATAATATCATCGAATACAACTATATGATGATGTGATTATATTGTGATAATCTCTTTGTATGACACAGTAAATCCAAGGAGTATTTTCAGGAAAATTGCAGCAAGAAATGAATGAGGAGAGAATAATAATTCTCATATATTAAGTTATTTATTTCTTTGCTAATCATTTGGAAATAATTAATTCTTTTAGTTTTAAGAACATTTCATTATTATTTTTCTGAGCTAAAATACGATTGACGTCAATTGATATAAATTATCTGTATAATAATTCAACATGTTAATTATCAAAGAACATTATTTAATTTAAGGGGGGGAGGATGAGTCAAAAAAATGATTTTAAAGCTTTTTCTATTAGTAATAATGCGAATGTGGTCAGTCAAGAAAGATATGAAGAAAGTCAGAGTTTGCGGACGGGATTCCCACCGGAGAATATTACAACTCATTTGTTAAATAAAGTATTACGTCAATCGTCAACCGTAGCATCTGTCGTAGCTAATTTTATTGCGACACAATCTGGTAATGATGTTCTGGATGATGGTGATATAGCTAAACTCGCTGCCCAATTAAATCAGGCGTTAGGGAAAAAAATCACAGCAGAAATTCCCAGTGCTTCATTAACACAAAAAGGTGTTGTTCAGCTCACGGATGTGATTGGCAATAGTGACACATTGGCGATTACACAAAAACTTGCTCAAGAAATAATAAATTCATTGCGTGAAAATATTAATGTCAGAGTACCTAATACACGAAAAGTCAATGGGAAGTTATTGACTGAGGATATCAATCTAAATGCTGGGGATGTGGGAGCAGCATCAATTAATGATGCAATGCAATCAATAGGTCTTGGTCGTCTGGATGGATGGACAAATTTGTACAATGGTTGTTCTGGGTTTTTACCCAAAGCGCCGTTTTTTACTAAATATGGGTTGCCTTCTAAGTTCGGAGTTCAGTTAAGATTTAGCAATATAGGTGGCGCATCAAGCGAGGAAATAGACGGTGTATGGAGCCACCGGCTGATTTTTATGCATCAAGGCGATACATATCGTACAGATAGCGTAAATAAAGGTTACAAAATTACACATAAGTTTTGGGACGATAATAACGCCAGGCCGGATGCTAATGGCTACCTCAAAATAGCTTCTCCGATAGTAGAAATCTACCCCGATGGCACATTCTCAACTAATAACGAATCTGAGGGGGCAGAAGTCATAAAAGAGGGAGCCGGTATATACCGTATATCAAATATCTTGGGCTATAATGCTGATTGTGCCTGGGGTATACATGGTGGTATTTCCGTTCCTCATGATAACAATAATCTTGAATTAATTTTTGTTGATGATCAGGTTCAACCTGAAGGCGCTATTATCATTGAAACCTTCCACCGTCAGCATTCGCATTTACCTGAGAGATTTCAGAATTGGAGGCTCAAATCTATAGATGAAAATGGCGAAAAGGTGTTCTATAAAGATGGGGAGCCTTGTGATATTCCCGAATATTGTCGTTTAGGTGTTCGTGTCCAAATGCCGGAAGATTCACTCTGGAACTTGAAGCGAAAGAAATTACAGGAAGAAATAGAGAATACCCATTCTTATGATAATGAATAGGCGTTGTAAATTAAAATTATAGTCATACAGGGCCGTATGGCCCTGTATATTGATTTGTTACACTGTTTTAGCCTATTGACCCGCATGTAAACTCAAACTTTTGATGTATGTGGCGATGATATCAACCGATAATTGTATTTGTTCAATAATAAAATTTTCATCGGGCTGGAAATTTTCGACACTGAGTGCTTTTAATAATAGGTCGGCTTTTAGTATTTCAAGAAAACGGCAGGAGATATCTAATAGTTTCTGATGAGGAATATTAACTTCATTCAGCAAACTGAGTTGATGTGCCAGCATTTCATAGCTTTCATGAAGAGGCGATTATTCCTAGCTCAATGTTAAGATTATCCATATTGGGCTGGCAACGATGTTCTTTCTTCAAAGCATAATTAGTGGATTGATTTAATAATACTCAATTAACCACTTCTCAATAATGCAATAACCTCCTTTTTTGCTCGTTTTAACATCAATAATCTTTTCTCGGGCAAAATTAATGTGGTATCTCAACCTGTTTGTTAGATAGTCTTTCGTTTTAAAAGGAACGTTTAGGAAGAAATGCAAATAAACAATATTTGTCTTATAGGTCGATTATGAGGCAACATAAAAGGGAAAGATCAAAATGATATTTTGAATAATAGGGTATGTCATTGAAACGAAAAGTTAATTTTTGGGCGATTTATATTGGGTGTTTCAGTTTAATTGTTTCTTCATCTTCTTTTGCCGCTCCGGCTACATTTGAACAAGCTAAAATTGAACTGCGTAACCATATCTATCATGATCAATTTAAATCAAAGATGGGAACATTGTATTGTGGCTGCCATTGGCAATGGACGGGGAAGAGTGGGGGACGTGTCAATCTGTCTTCGTGTGGTTATCAAGTCAGGTCACAACAGAATCGGGACCGGGCCGAACGGATTGAATGGGAACATATTGTTCCTGCTTGGGTTTTTGGACATCAGCGGCAGTGTTGGCAAAAGGGAGGCAGGAAAAATTGTGTATCCTCAGATCCGGTTTTCAGGGCAATGGAATCTGATATGCATAATTTGTCTCCATCCATTGGCGAGGTTAACGGTGATCGCAGTAATTTCAGTTATGGAATGTTACCAAAGAATGAGCCGAATGATTATGGTGCTTGTACCAGTAAAGTCGATGCTAAATCTCGCACGTTCGAGCCGCGGGACGCAGTAAAAGGGCAAATTGCCCGGATCAATTTTTATATGCACGATCGTTACAATCTTTCTATGTCACGTCAGCAGCAGCAGTTATTCATGGCCTGGGATCGTCAATATCCACCAAGTCAATGGGAACGGGAGAGAGATAACCGAATTGCCGGCATAATGGGGAATCATAATCCTTTTGTTACCGGTGAGCAGAAATGGGAATTGTGGCATAAGAATTCAGCTATCGGTGTTTCACCCGCAGAGCAGAGAAAGGGACAGGGAAAGAGTAATCAAACAGATACTCAGAAAAAACGGGTGTCATCTGATTCGTCACATACAGGGTTAATCAAAGGTAATAACAATAGCAAAATTTATCATTTCTCCCATTGTTCAGGATATAAGGCGATTTTGGAGAAGAATGCTATTTATTTTCAAACAGAAGTTGAAGCAAAAAATGCCGGCTTCCGATTGGCCGGAAACTGTAAGAGTACTTAACAACACAGATAATTAACTATTGCTCTGTTGCCAGCAGCAGGCATTTTAATAAAATGGTTGCCATAGGGTGAAAAAGGATTATTTCAAATAGTGACTTTCTTACCGTATGGCAACCGAACACCGTAGTAAATAGATCAACAATTGCCAACAACAGCTATACTAATAAGTAATTAGCTTATATTAATGGATATTCATTATGGTCAGTATCAAGTCATACTATTCAATAAGTTAAAATGCCCATAAAAATAAACAGACAATACTGTCGATTATTTTTAATGGAAAATTCCTGGCTTATTTGTCATAACGTAAAGATTGTCATTATATTGTCATGATGATTCGTTAGTTTTCATTAAACGGGAATACTTGCGA
>NZ_JAJAFX010000115.1:0-4616 GCF_025384845.1 Photorhabdus temperata
AATCCTCTGATGGGACGTCAAGGTGTTACCGATGGCAATGGATTATTCCGGGAAGAGGATATGCCACCCCATCCGATAACACTGTATATCGGTGCCCAACCCTTGGCCGATGAGATGGAACAGCGGCCATTGCGGGAAATACGCGGTGAAGCGGCGTCAATGGTGAAGCCCAAAGCAGAAGCTGAAGGTCATCACTATCATTATGTAACTATCGGGCAGATTAGTGATGGGTTGCCGGTGATTGATGATTGGAATGACCCTAAAAAAATTCCGCCTCCCTATCATTTCCCAGACCCGGAGCCTAAAGGGTTTTATTCCCGCCAATTAAACTGTCGGCATGTTCTGGAAATATGCCCGTTTCGGGCTTGGGTCTTGCAGCTACATCATCAAAAAGAGTATTCCATTGTTAATGCGTATAACCAGTGTTTGATGAGTGTGTTGGCTTATGCCGGTGGGGATGTTGATACTGAAGGCTCGGTGACTCACTTTTTTAATCGGCAGATGGTAGATGTTTCGAAGTTGCCTTATAAGGTAGAAAAAATATCAGCCAATCCTGTGGTTTATGATGTGCCGTTCAGTGAACGTTATTCCCGGGTAGAGTTTATTGATTCAGAAACGGCAGATAAACAGGGTGATACCCGACTGTTTTATGTAGCCAGCAACAGTGATGTTCTTGTTAGCTGGCGGGGTACCATTAGTCTGGAGAATTACCTGACTGATCTCACCTTTCAGCCGTTAAGTTTGAGTTGCGACGATGAGAAAGCCCTGTGCAGCGGGTTTATTCATAGTGGCAAAGTGCATAAAGGGTTCTGGGAGGCATTTAGTCTGATTGGAAAGTTAATCGCTCCCAGTGATAAAACCAAAACTATAACAGTATTCAGAGATATCTTAGATTTGGTGAAAAACAAACGGTTATTTATTTGCGGCCATAGCTTGGGGGGAGCATTGGCATTACTGCACAGTGCACAACTGAAAGAACACAATCCTTGCTTCTACAGTTACGGGATGCCGAGAACATTAACCCGTAGTGCGGTAGAAGAGTTGTCTTCCATTATTCACTATCGCCATGTTAATGAAGATGATGTCATTCCTGCTGTGCCATTTGAGCAGGATATGGACAATGGTTTTTTCAATTACTGGGCACCAGCGGGGTACGACTGGGAAATAATTAAGCTAGTGTCTCTGTCACCGATTATTAAAGCCATTAAACAAGCGACTGCCAGTCAAGAAATCTATTTGCATCATGGTAAAGTTGTTCATTTTTTTCAAGCCAACAGTTGCCCGGAGTGGCTGATTTCCGCCAGGAATCTCTCCCCTATAACAGGCGTGGCTAAAGAAATATTGAATAACACCACAAAGCTCTATTTAATCCCTGAATTAAACCAGGAAACAGAAAAGGATTTTTCTCTGGCTGGTGAGCAGCAAAATGCGTTGTTTAATCAACTCAGTCAACAAGAAAAAGACCAACTTTTTGTTGAAAACAGAAGTGCTGATTTAAAAGGGGGATTAGGCTTTCTTCATCATAGCTCGTATAAATATGCCGGTTATATTGATAAGCGTCTCAGAGAGTTATGCGAACCGGATAAGATTACGGTCTATCAGGACAGTCAGCGTCAATTTAAGGCAAAAATGGATAATGATAAGATGCTTATTCCTGATAATATTTACTACCGTAACCTCTATTTTCTGGATATGGACAAACAGTTAATAAAATCACTGACCGTGAGCCAGCAGGAAGAGCAAGGAGCACTGGCCTTACAACATTACTGCGATGGTAAGGAACTCTCAGTATGAAAATAGTAAAAATCACGCTGTTATTGTTACTTTCGTATTTTATTTACTGGGCGTTAGGCGATACCTTTTTCAACTGGCTTTTTCCTTTTTCATCTGCTGGAAAAGAACAGTTGATTACCGTGGAAGGCGTTGTACCGAAATACACAAGACCGTATGTATCCGCGGAATATATCTCAAAAAACTGTCTTGAGTATCAGTTGGACGCAGGAATGTCGCCTTTTAAAGTACCGACTTATTATGGATTGGATTTGGATGTCAAAGCCGATCCGCAAACCGGTTATTTTCAGGCGAAATTGCCTTTTAGTGGCGGAGGTTGGTGCAAATGGAAAATCAATCGGGCGTTTGTAGCGGTGGGTTATACCGATGTTAGTCATCTGGTAAAAGATGCTGTGCCCTATGGGGGACCGGGTTTAACCGCCTTTATCAACGATGCAGCGCGAACAAATTATCCTGAAGCCTCTGAGACTCGTGCATTGAATACGATAGACTTCAGCCCAGTTATTTACCCTGTGTTGAGAATAGTTGAAGGACAGCCAAAAAGAATTTCCTTACAGGGTGTGGTGAGTCTGTTTCCTTTTCGACTGAAATTAACTCCAGGAGAGGAATGGAAAATTACCTTTAAGCCTAAACTGGATGAAACCAAAATGCCAAAGATCACTGTGACTGACGGGAAGGGAGAATGGGTTGAATATCCAAATGGTCGAATCGACCTCAATCGGCAATCAATAGATTACTGGAAAATAACGTCATCAAAGCTTCCAGCAAAATAAACGGGGAAATATAGCCTTAACACGCTATACGGATAATACTGTAAGTATTAAGGAAAACTGACCATGATAAATATCAAACAGTGTTTATTGGTTTTGTTAATCACATTAATATCAGGCTGTGCTGACCCAAATGAACCGCTTTCACCCCCGAAAAATAACCAGTGGATCACAGTCGAAGGGGTGGCACTGAAATACACAAAACCGTATGTGTCGGCAGAATATATCTCAACAGATTGTCTTGAATATCAGCTACATGCTGACATGTTGCCTTATAAGGTTCCAACCTGACCAAGGCCATATTACTCATTTACCTAAACACCAACACCAGAAATAAGGAATCCCTATGAGCGATGGATGACATATTCTTCGAACCAACGGAGATGAACCATAAATGAAGTAATAATTCGATTGACTTCAAATACTGTTCCTCGTGTCCACGGGGATGAGAATTCATTAACGTCTGTTTTTGCCTTTTTCTTAAAAGCCTGCATTGCTTTCGGCGGCAATTGTGTTCTGCACGGCAACTAATCTCAGGTTATCTGTATTTCTCTCCACGGGAGTGAATGAGATAATCCCAAATCAATACCGATTACCGATTGAATTACTTTCACGATTATTAGCATCACCCGTCCGTCGTTTGTCAGGATACATTAAGGCGTTTTTACACCTGACAGGAAACCGGCCAACAACGGAATACCATCGATTGGGCAAGATAATAATATCATTATCCCCGGTATTTAATGAAGAATAGGCCATTAGTGAAACAATTAAACAGATAGCGTTATTAGTTATCATAACAAATTGGGGTAAATGTATTTTTTGATTAAAAATCAATGTGTTATTCTGTCACAATGATAATTAGACGGAATTTAAGTGAATGAGAAGCTGTTTTATCTATCGTGGATTATTTTTCTGAGAAAATGGTATGTCACTGTCCGTTTTATCGTTTATTAGATTGAAGATAATTGAATTTATACTGAGTCTGTAATGCTTTCTTACCGTTTGTAACAATTCCTTACAAATTTATATTTTTGTAAATTTATAAAAAATCCTTGCTTTCTGATCAAAGTTTAATAATTATTACTTTAAGTTCCATCATATAAGCGGTATGAAAGGAATTTCAACTTCTGTTCCCTTTATTCAAAGGGATTAATCGATTGGGATACATTGCTATCTTCCTGTCGTTCAATTTGTTATTACTCACAGCATAGCGCTGTGCTTGCTGTCTGTGGTAATCGGATTTTTGCTACCTTATTTTTAGGGTAGTGAGATCAATTATTTCAATTCCTGACGGGATATTTATGCTGAAAAATATCATACGACAAGGGGATAAAACCTCTCATGGCGGCGCTGTTTTAGCGGGTGATGACAGTTTCCAGATTTTGGGTAAAGGGGTGGCACGGATTAACGATCCGGTGTCCTGTCCAAAGTGTGGCGGGGATCAAACTATTGCGGAAGGCACTTCGGCTGCAAGTGGGATCAATCAACAGGGGCTTGCTCTGGAGGGCATGAAAATCTCATGTGGCGCCACGTTGATCGCTTCACAGACACTTTTTCAGGTAAAAAATAGATAAGGGTAGCGTGTGATGAATAGAAGAATGTCGTTTTTCCTGCAAGAGCTGAATTATATGCGGCAACTGGCGCAGGAAGCTGGAAAAGAACACCCTCATCTGGCCGGTTTTTTGTCCGAAGGGGCGGGTGATCCGGATGCTGAACGAGCAATACAGGTCTATGCCCTGTTAGCTTCCCGTCTTCGCTACAAAATTGAGGATGATTTTCCTGAGGTGACGCTAAATATGTTGACGCATATTTGGCCGCAAGCGTTGCGCCCGTTACCGCCGACGAGTCTCGTTCAATTTTCACCGCAAGAAGGTCATCACCTGGGGGCGACAACGCTGCCGGCAGGGACGTCGGTTTTTGCCGGCGAAGGCGAGCAGGAAATACGTTTTGAAACCTGTTGTCCCCTGCATATCGAACCGCTGACGGTGATCGACCGGCAATTGAGCGCCACCGCCGAGTACAGTGAGATAACGTTAACGCTGCGCTGTTCGG
>NZ_JAJAFX010000116.1:0-4614 GCF_025384845.1 Photorhabdus temperata
TTGAATCCGGCCGTGACAGGGGAAGTTTGGAAACCGGCGGGTTTGGACAGCGGAACACCGACAAACAAGTCGTAGCTCACGCCTTTCAGGCTGCCTCGCCAACCCAGGGCACTGCCCGCCAGGTGTTTTCCGAGCAGAGCGTCACTGCCCCGTCCGCCCACTTCGCCATAATCCATTGCCAGATACAGCGATTGCCCTTTCAGCGGGGTTTGCCAGTCCAGTTCGTTACGGCTGTACCAACCCCGATCAGCGGATAAGGTCAACTCGCCATCAAAGCCGCGTACCGTCCAGCGGCCGCCGATTGAAAATCGATCCTGGGGCGTCAATGGGCTGGCGCTTATCTGGCGCAGATACTGGGTCTGATAAGAAAAGGGCTGAGAAAACAGTGTTAACGGCCCGGCAAGCGTCGCCGAGAATTGGGTGATTTTGGGTAAGGCGGTCCCTTCATTGCGATACTCTTCCGGCGCAGGTTGCGCGCCAAACCAGCGCATGCCTTGTTGGTAAGTGACCCGGGCGTCTAACGTTGCATTGCCAATGTAATGCTGGTGAGAAAGTCCCAATTTCCAACCCGCGGTTTCCCGGCGCTGAACGTCGATTTCCGTGTTATCAATAAAATTGCGGGACGCCCGACGATAAATTTCACCGTTGAGCCCGGTTTTCTGGTCCGCGTTACGGTGCAGAACCCGGCTGAGCTGGACCGCCAGATTTTGGCTTTTGCCCCGATATTGAATCGCCTGATTCAGCCCGGCTATCGTCTGGGTATAATCGTAATGACTGGCCGTCACGCTCGCCATCCAGTAGCCAAATGGCAGGGAGTAATAGAGCGTGTCGTTTTGGCTGCCTTTCCCGGCAGACGCGTGAATATCACGTCCAGCGGAGAGATAGAACAGGTCGCTTAACGCCAGCGGGTTATCCAGAAAAAAGGTTAACCCACCTTGATAACGTCCGGTGCTTTTGGAACCGGTATCATCCAGATAAGTGGCAACTCGCCAGTGCCGTGACTGACGCCAGTCCAGCACAATATCGCTTTCCCCCGGTTGCTCTGCCGGGACAATGTTCATATCTGCCTGAACGGTGGGAAAACGTTGCAGATTTTCCAATCCCTGCTCAATATCCCGTAAATCCAGCAGCTTGCCTTCACGCGCGGGGAATGGCGTGAAGCGTTGAATGTAATGGCCGCTGTCCGGGGTATAGCGGATATGCCGGATTTTGCCCGGAATCATCACCAGTTTTAAGGTTTGGGTATGCAGATCCTGACGAGGAGCCAGAACTCGGCTGGTGACATAGCCATGATTGATGAGCTGATCTTGCAATTGGGTCATCAGCCGGCTAATGCCTTTATCACCGAGGCAATGGTTTTCGCCCTGTTGAGCGACACGCCTGAACGGTAACCAATGCGGGAAATTTTCAGTGCCTGCCAGTCTGACGTGGGAGAGAGGAAAACACGGGGTTTCCACCGGAAAGGCGGATGACACCGCTTTTTCGGGTACAGACAAGCGAACATCCGCAGGGGGT
Source organism: Photorhabdus temperata (assembly GCF_025384845.1). Classification (NCBI taxonomy): domain Bacteria; kingdom Pseudomonadati; phylum Pseudomonadota; class Gammaproteobacteria; order Enterobacterales; family Morganellaceae; genus Photorhabdus; species Photorhabdus temperata. Next base: position 1,516 of record NZ_JAJAFX010000116.1, read on the forward strand.
GGGGCTAATTGAGCCTCCAGCGCTTGCTGACGTGCTTGTTGATGGATCAGTTGTTGGTCTGAGATGTCTGCGGCCTGACTGCCTGAGATCAGGCTACAAAAAACCGTAAACCCCCAAATACTGCTTTTCATTGTATTTTCATCCCACAATTTCGAAGCAGTATTAACCACCTATTGCACTTAGTGATCAACATTCGTGGCTAATAATCAACCAGGCAACTAAATTGGGGGTTGATTAAATAAGATAATAACAAAAACAAGGCATTATATTTTTATATAAAAAATAAACCCATGTTATTAAAATGTTACGAATCATATAAAAAATAGATTAATATTAATTATTTAATAATTAATGGTAATAATTTCAAAATAGTTTTGTTTTTGTGATACATATCACATTTTTATTATTTTATTTCAGAATGAGATTACTTGTAATGTGATGATTATCGTTAATTTGTGATGAAACATTACCTTTTATGATTATGTTAGATGACTATTAGAAGGGAATACGCTATCCCCATTGATGCGACACAGTGGCCGTGTCTATAACAAAGCAGAACATCGTATCACTCTCTATCGAATGAGAACGAGTTGCCCGTAGAGGGATATCCCCGCCACTTTCGGTTAATAGAATACGGTGTTCCGCCGTTTTAATCTGGGGTCGAAAAAAGGTATTTTGCAGTTATTATTCAAATAGTTATCTCATCACGCCGATTCAGAATGGTTATTCATTGATGGTAATATAGTCCGGGCACATCAGCACATCAGGAGAATATGAACTATTGCTTCTCCTTGCAGATGCTCACCCTGACTATGAGTTAAAAACAAGACGATGAGCAATTTCCGCAAGATATCAAACCATAATTATAATTACTTTTTTCAATGGGAGAGCATAAAAAATTGTGGGGCATTTATGCAGCAACCGTTTCTGTCCAATAATGCTCCGTTTCGTCACCTAATTTTATGCCCGGATACCCATGCTCAAATTGGGTTTTCAAATCATCATTAAGTACCGCTGTGCGTGTCTGAAGTAAGTAATGCGCTCCTTGTTGACTCCATTGCATTTGCTGCTTTTTCACCATCCGTTTAGCGATAACTTCATTGATCGTCGATTCAACAAATGATGAAGAAATTGGTTCGCCATATCGGTACATTTCACCGTAATTCGGGATCATCATGCTGTTATTTTCAATATAGGTATACATTTCATCGAGATGTTTTAACAATGATTTATTGTTACCATAATGCGATATGTCCTCATCACACATCACAGCACAATCATCCAGGTGTTCTAATGCCTTAATCACATTTCCATGCCAGATAGACCATTGTGTACTGGTTAAAGAGTCCAATAATTCTGCACCGAGTTCCGGCGCGTTTTTAGATACCCCTTTGGCATATTGTTTTAGTACGGTCAGGCGCATCGTGATATGAAACCAGTCGAGCACGTGCTGGGATTCAGGGTACAAATTAAATTGCAGATCCCTGAGATTATCAGCGCCATCTGATAAGAAAGTAATTTGTTGATTAGCCTGCATTCCCTGTGAAGATAACTGAGCCATAAGTTTTCTTCGGGCATGATTTTCCAGACATTGCACAAAACCAAAGCGTTTGGTTGGGACATGAGTAGCGAATGATTTTCCGGCGATGACTTCGAAATGATGTTTTCTATCGTCCCGATTTCTGACGTAGCCACCATCAATGCCAACCGTCATCGGTTTTCCCGGTTTGGGTAATTTTTCCCATTCTCTGGGATCACCGGGGAGAAAATCAGGCAACCCCTCTAATTCGGCCTCTTGTCTCTTGGCCGTCTGGCAGAGATGATTTCTGACTGTGGCGGCATTACAGCATTCTCCCACCGGCAGAATATCTTTGAGCAGACTGGCGGTCAATCCATAAGACATCAGTGAAGCCCACCGGGTTTCTATATACTTGAGTTCCGGGTGAGTATGCGCATTGCACCAGTGATTGAGCAAGCTAACGGTTTGGGTTGAATGTTTCTCACAAGCGCACCGGTAAACCCGAAATCCCTCCACGGGGATAATGCCAAACAAGGTTCGATACTGAATTGTCTGTTTGCCTTTTATCCGTCGATTTCGTTGACAATGAGGACAAGCACGACGTTCATTCAGGTATTCAGCCGCCTGTTTCTGGATCACCGATTGCTGGATAGCGTTCAAAAGCAATTTGGATTCAGACAAGGAAAGCCCAATGTCATTTGGGGAATCATTTTGTTTTTCTATCGTGAATAGTGTCTCAGTATGACTGTGACCTGATTTATCGGCCACCGCTATTTGGATCGTGAATTGCATGATACTGTCCTCCGGGGAATGACTATTTTATATCCCCGTTTTTTAGCCGGTGACGCAATTTATAATACGTAGAAACACCTAATCCCACGTTATCGCAGGCCAGCTTTAATTTTATACCTTTGTGGATACCGATCACCCTATCCGCTACAGCCATATCACAACCGGCTCCAGTTCAGGCGAATCAAGGTTAAGTTTATGCAATTGGTGGTTAACCTTTGGCCGGTTGAATCTGACAGTATCAAGATCATCTATCAATGGGCGAATTTCTCTGACTGTTGTTGTTTCATCAGCATGAATAATCGCGTTGAGTAGTGCCAGTGTTTTAGCGGTTTCATCGGCTAACGTCGCCCCGGGCATTCTGTTTCCGGCCAAACAAAAAGGAGACTTCAGGTTAGAATTTTCGAGAACAGTTTCAATACGGATATCGTGAAGCCAGTGCTCGAAAAAGTTGTACTCGTAGGTAAAACGGTCATCGGCATCAAATTCAAAGTCATCAAGCGTAATTTTGTAGGGGTTGTCAGGAAACCCGATCCCGCCGGAGTAGGAAATGCCGTAATTTTTGCCATAAATACGGAATTGATGCAGGTGATCATCCGGCCATCCCTGCGCGATCTGAATGATATAGTGAAAAGCGGCTAAAGAAGTCTCGCCTGATAGTCTGAATCGGCACCAGACCATAGGACTGATACCCCGAAGGGCGACTTTCACGATATAAGTTTTCATGGCGAGCTACCTGAGAAAAATAGGCTTAATTGCTCATTCTATTGCCGACTGAACAGAGTGCCCCA
>NZ_JAJAFX010000117.1:0-4599 GCF_025384845.1 Photorhabdus temperata
CACCTACCGGGAAGGTAACCGGGAATTCACCGAATCAGTGACTCAGCAAGGCACTGAACTGACCAGCGGCGGCATACTCACGATTATCTCAACCGGCAGTATTCTTTTCCAGGCCACCAAACTGGCGGCCAAAGGGGCAATGGATGTCGCGGCACAAGGCGGTTACTTGTACGCTCAGGCGATGGAAGAATCCAGTCACTATGAGAAAACAGAGACCACGCGTAAGTGGTATGGCAAAAAGAAAACCATTAAACACACCCGTCATGATGTTACTAACAAAGTGACTGAATTTACCGCCGGCGGCGATATTAACCTGTTAAGCCGGGATGACAGCACTTATGAAGCCAGCAAAATCGCCACCAATCAAAATGCCAAACTGACCAGTACTCACGGTCAGGTTAATTTTAAAGCAGTAAACAACAGCACCTTTGCGCAAACGATTACCCATTCCAAAGGGTTCTACATCAAGCTCAAGCAGACAGATAAAGGTTACACCGAAAATACATGGGTGCTTCCTACTATTCATCTTGGCGGAAAACTCACCGTAGATGCAGCAAATGGTGTTAGCGCTGATATCAAAGCAAAAAATGGTCAGTCATTACAAGCTGTCGTCTCCGTCTTCGGTAATACCCCGGAAACCGCCTGGTTGAAAGGACTGAATGAACGTCAGGATGTTCAATGGAACTTAGTCAAAGATGCGTATGACAGCTGGGATTATAAAAGCCAGCATCTGAACCCGGTGGTTTCAGCGGTCATCGCGATTGCCGTGGCTACCGTGACGGCAGGCGCAGGCATAACGGCTTCGGTGGCCGGATCGGCAGCAGGCACGGCAGGTTCAGCGGCGACGGCTGCGGGGGCTACCGCCAGCACCGCCGCTACTGTGGGCTCAATGGCTTACGGCGCGACAGCTTCCAGCATGGCGGCTCTGGCCTCTCAGGCGGCAGTGGCACTGGTGGACAATCAAGGTGATCTGTCCAAAACCTTAAAGGCAATGGGAAGCAGCGATACCGTTAAATCAACCCTGACTTCAATGGTGATGGGTGGCGCACTGGCGGGCTTTGACACGGTAATGGGATGGGATGAAGCAGCGAATGGCGCAAAACTGGATCCATCAAAGGCGAAGTTACCTTCCTTGAGCAACGGCGACTGGAGCAAAGTGGCTCAACGGGTTGCGGGTCAGTCCATTATCGGTGCCAGTCTGGGGACAACCCTTAATGGCGGCAGCTTTAAAGATAACCTCACCACCGCATTACTTGCCAATATCGGCAATCAGATTAATGCAGAAGGGGCCGGGCTGATTGGGGACAACGGGGACATTCTGGGTGTGCCCGGTAAAGCCCTCAGCCATGCAGTGGTTTCTGCCCTGGCGGCGGAAATAGCGGGCGGTGATGCCAAAGGGGCGGCTGTGGGGGCGTTGGCCGCAGAACTGGCGGCAATTACAATGGAAAGCCGGCTATTTGAACCGTCGTACAAGAATGAAGCCGAGCGGCAAATTCATAAGCTTCAAGAAGCGCTTACAGGTAATGAAGCTAAGACCCAGACAGCCAAATTTATCGGAGCGTTGTCAGGTGCCCTGATTAGTCATACACCCGAAGGCGCTTACAGTGCGGCTAACAGCGCAGAGATTGTCTATCGTAACAACATGACTGAGCATATGTTGCATCAGCTATCGGTTGATAATCAAAAAGATATCCTGGCGGCAGAGAAAGGGGATAAATCGGCGGCAGAACGCGTTATTGCGCGACGTGATGCCGCAATAACCGTGACCGCAGTGGCCGCAGGCGGATATGCTCTGACTTATGGTGGTTATATACTGGTGGCCGGATCTGCGGAAATGGCAGCGGCAGGGCGTATTGCGCTTGAAGGGTGTAAAACTAATCCGGCTCTGTGCCTGAATAATGTGGGCATTTTTGTTGCAGATGCCATTGCGCCGGAAGCGGCTGTTGGCACGGGCGTTTTAGCGACCGGAGCCGTAAAAGTATTAGGTAATACCCAAGAAGGTACGAAAAATCTGGCAGGAGAATTGAGTCATGCCTCAAAACCACTGTTAAGCAATGCCAAACCTAATACCAATACCGTAACTGGCTTGATGGAAAAAGAAGCGTTGTATATAGAGCGCAACTCGGCAACAGCGACTGTCAGCGCTTCAGAAACCGGTATCCAATGGGGCAAGGGTAATATGAAGCAAGGTATGCCTTGGGAGGATTATGTGGGTACGCAACTCCCTGTAGGCTCCCGCTTACCGAAGAACTTTAAAACTTTTGATTACTATGATGCATCAACGAAGACAGCTGTCAGTGCAAAAACAATGGATATTCAAACACTATCAAAATTGACCAGACCAAAGCAGATATACGGTTCTATTAAAGGTAATATTGATGATGTTATGAAATTTGAAACATATACACTTTCAAGAAGGACTATAGACTCCTCAATGATTGTTAACAGAGAAATACAACTGGCTGTTTCTGCTAATACAACTAAAGCCCAGTGGATCGAAATCAATCGGGCAATAGAATATGGCAAAATTCAGGGTGTAAAAGTTACAGTGACACAGGTGAAATAATAATGTTTAACAAAGATCAGGATTATTGGGCTAGTTGCTACAGCACGAAAGAGTTTTTGCTCATTGAAACTAAATCAGGATTAGGTATGGTTGCGGCTGATCCAAATTTTCAGCCCCACTTGTTATCCATAATTGCTGATAATAAAAGTATTGGTGAAAGCGTTCTACAGGCTTTATCAAATAGTCGGACATTAGCTTCTCTCGAAGAGCGAGGTACTTTTTTTGATCTTGAAAAAGGTAAAGAGCAATACGCTGCATGGGTAGCCATGCTGATGGAAAAATATGAGTATAAAACCAAAAAGGCTTTATTCAAAGATATGAAACATTGTTTTATCCATTGTGTTAATAGCTTTATTACTATTTCACCTTCTCGCCATGAAAAACTGGAAGCATGGGGAGGTACAGGACGTGGTGGAAGTGATAAAGTCATTTTGTCTGTGGAGAATTCAACTGCTGAGATTGGTGCGGGACTGAGGCTCGCTCTTAGTCGCTGTATCGGTTAAATCAAGATCCCAGCCATAAAAAAGCTGGGATTTTTTTCCCTTTTTGGTTTATCCGCAAGCTGTTTTCTTTTCGGTGATTAGTTATCTGAGGATAAAAAAACAGGTATCCATTAATGCCAGATTTTGAAAAGGTACAGAGTAACTAAAAACGGCTTATTCCCTACCATATTTAATACATTCATCGACGATGCTATCCTCCACTTATTTTACATTTACCTAACCTGCCATAACCATTTAAAAACACTAAAACAGAGATATTAAAGCTTTTATATAAAAGACGGATTTAACTATAAGTAAAACTTTTTAAAATGATTATTAATCATATTTAATTGAAGCTCATTAACCATTAAAAGAGAGTTAAAAAATCAGTGAGAAAAAGAATATTTTCCGAGAAAATATAAAATGGCATCTTTATACCATCAGACTATTTACAGGTTGATTTATGAAGATAAAACAAATGAGTATGACTTATGAAAACTGCTAAAAATTGCCAGCAAAACAACGTCAGTAAAGATAAAAAATGGGTATGATTAAAGTTGGTTAAAAGTAAAACACAATATACTATGATGATTAAACTTAAGAAAAAACAGGTGTTAAAAGTAGTAAAAACAATGGTTAAAACCTGATTATACCGATTAAAACCCGAGGTTAAAAAAATGGCTTTTAATAACAACTTAAAATCTGCCCATCATAAAATTATCAGTGAAAGATGAGAAAAATAATTGGTTTTATTAATGCTTACATACCCCGGAAAAAAGGATAAATAAAAATATGAATGGTTTAATCAGACAATTTATTTTCCCAAAGGAACCGACTTTAATAATGTTTTCAACTGACAATAAACTTTGTCATAAACCAGTTAAATCATTGATCATAGAAAACTCTCAAATGAATGATTTAATAGAATACGAATCGGGTTACTTGCAGTGTTATTATGTAAAACCGTAAATACGTCAGATTAAACTTGTTTTACACTGCTTTAATCAGTCTTGTTCGTAAAAAAGTCTTATTTTTGTAAAGAGGAATTATTTTTCACCATTAATTTAAATCACATTCATAATTTAATTATTCAATAATATTTATAGGTTTCTATCTTGTTGTGATTTTTGAAAAAAATCATACTTGTTGTTTTTATTTGTATTTCCTAATAATACCTAATGAGATAAATATAAAATTGAAATTCTTAATCAGCACGCATTAAAAGGTAGTGATATATCACGTAAATACTCTCTATAACTAATGGAAAAAGTGGAAGATTAAATTGTATAATTCAAATATTGCATCCAATCGCTTTCTGTAAAGTGAATAAATACTTACCTAATTAATTCCCATAGGAATTATTTTTCTGGCATACCTGTTGTTGAAGTGCCTATATCCTTTACCAGAAAAAATCGAAGTTTTCGCTATGGCTAATCTGGTGATTAGCCAAGGACAAGATTTTGACTATGAGCAATTTAGTGTCACAACCGGTAGTAATAGCGGTAGATACTCTGGAATTTGATCAGATGGACAACTGATATATGAAACTAT
>NZ_JAJAFX010000118.1:0-4472 GCF_025384845.1 Photorhabdus temperata
CCGGGCAGCAAAACCCAGATGGCCTTCCGCTCGAAAACCCACAAAGGCGAAGGCTATAACGAACTGCGCTTTGAGGATGCCAAAGGCAGTGAAGAGCTGTCGCTGCATGCACAGAAGAACATGACGACCGTGGTGCTCAATGACCGCGAAACCCGGGTCATGCACAACCACACCGAAAGCATCGGCAATGACCAGATACTTTCCGTCAGGAAGGATCGCCACAAAGAGGTGGCAGGCAATGAAGTCAGTGCGATAACCGGCCTGCGTCAAATCACCGTGGAAAAAGACAGCCTGCTGAACGTGAAAAATAACATCCAGATACAGTCCCAGGCCGGCGGTATCGAGATTGCGACGGCCGGGGGCAGCATCACCATCGACAGCGCCGGCAATATCCGTATTCAGGGCGCCAATATCACCATTAACGGCAAACAGGTCAATGTCAACTGACCGGTATTCACCCATTAACAACAACACCTTAATACATTCTTTCAATCAATAACGGAAAAACAGCATGACAAACGCAGTGTATCAGATGAATGAAGGCACCCTGGCTATTCCGGGCAACTGGCGGGATGAATCCATGCATGTCTTTGTGCTGCCGGATGACAGCGGCATTAATCTGGTGGTCAGCCGCACACCGGTCCCTGCCGGTATGGATAACACCGCTTATTATGAACAGACCCTGGAACAGTTCCGCACGCACCTGCCCGGTTATCAGGAGCATCAGCGCAGCGAAATCACCCTGAGCCAGGCACCCGCCCGCCGGCTGGATTATCAATGGACAAGTCCGGAAGGGGACATGTACCAGACCGTGGTGCTGCAAATCCGCGGCCCCCGGCTGCTGACCTTCAACCTGACCTCCCCCGCCCCCTTTGCGGACGGTCAGCGCGAGGCGTTGCTGGCGGTTATCGACAGCTTCCAGGCCGCCGGATAATCTGACACAGGAGGTCAAACATGTCACTTGGTGATGAAATCGTCACCCGGATTGCCCGGGTCGGGGCGTTACATACCGCCCCGGTGGCGCCCCCACAGGGCGCTCCCGGCCCGGCAGCAGCCCGTGAGGGCGACCCGATTAAACATGCCAGCTTCCTCGGCGCCCTGGCCGGCGCGATTACCGGCGCGCTGATAAGTGCCGCGGTGTTTGCCGTGGCCGCCGCGGTGGTGGTCGGCACCGGCGGATTAGCCACCGTCGCGGTCCTGGCACTCGGTACCGCCGGTACCCTGGCCCTGGGTAACGTCATCAGCGCCGCCAGTTCGGCCGTGACCAAAATGGTGGACAGTATCGGCCCGCCCAGTGGCGCACTGCTGACCGGCTCCCCCAATGTGTTTATTGAAGGTAAAGCCGCAGCACGGGCCACCGTCGATACCGCCGGCTGCAATAAACACCCGGCACCGCCCCTGATTGCCCAGGGCAGTGAAACCGTGTTTATCAACGGCGCGCCGGCAGCCCGGGTGGATGACAAACTGGTCTGCGGCTCGACTATCAAAGCCGGGGCGGGAACCGTGTTCATCGGCTCCGGTCAGGGCGCCTATTTAACCATTGCCGAAGAGTTCTCCGCCTGGGAACGGGCCATTCTGATGGCGGTTGAGTTTCTGGCGCCGCCCTCCCGGGGCGCCATAAAAGGTCTGGGTAAACTGTTCACGAAAACCGGCCGGCAGGCCGTGCTGAACGGGGCAAAGGCCGGGGCCCGGCATGTCGGGAAAATCGCCTCGGGTAAAACGATTTCCTGCGCCAAAACCGCCTTTAAAGAAACCCGGGGGGTGAGACGTTACCGGGAAAGCACCAAAAAATTCTTCACCGGCGACCCGATTGACGTCACCACCGGCCAGCTCTTCGACCAGCGCACCGATATCACCCTCGGCCAGACTCTGCCGCTGGTGTTTCTGCGCAGCTGGGCCCCCGGGGAACAGGGCTTACTGGGGCCGGGCTGGACCGACAGCTTCTCCGAATGCGCCCGGGTCACCGGTGACCGGGTAGACATCAGCACCACCGAAGGGGCGTCACTCTACTTCGCCCTGCCGCCCGCTTATACGCACAGCACCAACCCGGACCACCCGGATTTCACCCTCAGCCGCGGCGAGCAGGGCTATATCCTCCGCCACCGTGATTCCCCGGTCCGCAAGTCTTTTTCCCTGCCCGTGCCGGCTTCCGCCGATGAGCCCCAGCGCTGGCTGCTGACCGAACACCGGGATGGGTATGACAACCGGCTGCGGTTTATCTACAACGCGCAGTATCAGCTGACACAGGTGATTCACAGTGACGGACCGGTCCTGTCCCTGCGTTATAACCTGAACGGGCAACTGACCGAGATCCTCCGGACCGATGACGGCTTACAGGAGGTGATGGCCCGGTATCACTACCATGACCATGGCCGGCTGGCGGAAGCCGACAGCACCCAGCATTTTCACCTGTACTATGAATATAACGCCCAGGGCCTGATAAGCCGCTGGTCTGACGGTGACCAGACCTGGGTGGATTACCGCTATGATCAACAGGGGCGCTGCACCGACAGTATCGGGGCCGGCGGCTTCTACCCGGTCCACCTGGACTACGCCCCCGGCCTCACCCGCGCCACGACCCCACAGGGGCACACCACCGTCTGGCATTACAACGACCAGCAGCAGGTCACGGAAATCCACACGCCCGGCGGCAGTGTGACCCGCTATGACTATGATGACTGGGGCAATCTGGTCCAACAGGTGTTACCGCAGGGGGAAACCCTGACCCTGACCTACCTGGCCGAGACGGGCCGGGTGACATCCTTCACCGATGCGACCGGCGCCCGCTGGCAATACAGCTATGATACCGACCTGCGCCTGACCGGCATGACCGACCCGCTGCACCGGACCTGGCTGCAACTGTATGATGAACAGGGCCAGCCCGCCGGATTTATCGCCCCGGATGGCCGGAAAACCACCCTGACCCGCAATGCCTTCGGGCTGGTGACCGCGGAAGAAGACACGGACGGCAACCGCCGCACCCGGGAATATGATACCCAACAACGGCTGGTCAGGCTGTTTGACGAGGAGAACCGCACCGTCAGCCTGGGTTATGACAGCCAGGACCGGCTGCGCAGCCTGACCGCCGCCGGGGCACTGTGGCGCTGGCGTTACGACCGGCATCACCGGGTGGCCGTCAGCGACCGGCCCGACAACCACCCGGAACATTTTGACCATGACCGCCACGGCAACCTGACCCGCTGGACCGATGCGCGCGGGGTGGCCTGGCAGGTGGAATACGGCCCGTTTGACCTGCCGGTGGCCCGGTGGGACGGCGAAGGCCATCGCTGGCAGTACCGCTATGATGCCGATACCCTGCAACTGACGCAGGTGATTAACCCGATGGGGGAAACCTACAGCTACACGCTGGATGCGGAGGGCCGGATTATCACCGAGCAGGATTATGCCGGCACCCGCTGGCACTATCGCTATGACCTGTCGGGGAACTGCATTGAAAAGCGGGACGGGGAAGAGACCGTCACCCGTTATGACTATGACGCGGCCCAGCGCCTCACCGCCCTGCATACCCCGGAGGGCGCCACCCGTTACCAGTATGATATCGCCGGACGGCTGCTGCGGGTTGACGCCCCGGACAGCACCTTACAGTTTGAATACGACGACCAGGACCGGATAGTGCGGGAAATCCAGCCGCACGGGGAAATTCAGCGTCACTACCCGGATAACCGCACCGTCGAACGGCAGCTGTTCACCGGAGAAACCGCACCGGCAGCCGGGCCGTCACGATTTGCCGGACAAACCCAGCCCGGACACTGGCAAAGCCGGATACAGGTTAACCGGGCCGGGGAACTGACCGGGCTGACCTTAGACAACCAGCCGCCCCTGACAGTGGCGCGGGATGAGGCGGGACGGGACACCGGTCGTTACACCGAAAGCGGCTTCATTGTGCGCCAGCAGTATAACCTGATGGGGTTACTGACTGCGCAGCGGGCGGGCTGCAACCCCCACCTTTTCCGGCCGGCTGAACTGGAGGAGATGAGCGAACCGGCCTATGCCCGCCTGGCGCGCCGGTATGACTATGACGCCGCGCTGAACCTGACCGCGGCCAGTGATGACGGGCAGCAGCTGCGCTACCGCCTTAACGGCAACGGCCAGGTGGTCTCGGTCAGTGACGGGCAAAACCTGCGCGAACATTACCAGTATGATGCAACGGGTTACCCCGCCCGGCGGTTCGACGGGGTGCAGGAGATTATGGGGGAAACCCTCTACCAGGCGGGTCACCGCCTGAACTGGGTGGGCTCGCACCGGTTTGTTTACGACCTGGCCGGTCGCCTGAAAGAGAAACAGTTTTTAGCCGAAGGCCACCGGCTGGCGGTGACGAAATACCGCTGGAACAGCCAGAACCAGCTGACCGGCCTTATCACCCCGGACGGCCACCGGTGGGAATATCGTTATGACGCCTTCGGGCGGCGCACCGAAAAGCGCTGTATCCAGACCGGTAAGCTGACCACGTA
>NZ_JAJAFX010000119.1:0-4369 GCF_025384845.1 Photorhabdus temperata
GTATGATGGCGTCGGGATAGTCCCTAAGATCCTCTGAATCTTAGTGGAGGATTTAACCCGTACGGGTATGTCCATGATCCGGTTAATTGGATTGACCCGCTAGGGTTGACTGATTGTCCGGCAAGTCTTACTAGGGAACAAAGGCAGGCAAGGATCAATGAGCTTGCAGAGGCTAATGCACTCAGACGTTTACAAGAAATGGAAAGTATGAATCCTAGATCTCACTTCCTTGAGAGACATGGTGCCCAAACGTCTTTAGAATCCCAGCTTGGACGAGCAACTAATGGAGCGAATCCTACTACGGGAGTTCAGCAGCGTACACCGATGGCAGCAACTCGATTTGATAGTCATAGAGATCAATTAAATGCTATACAACGAGCACAAACTATTCAGCGACAATCAGGTGGCGCTGTGACTAAAGCTACAATTCCGTATGGAAGAAGAATCGGTGAAGGGTATAGCAAGACTGGCCCAACATATGGCACTTCGAGTACCGCAACAGTGATCTTAACTCCAAATGGGCAAACAATCACTGCATATCCTGTATGGGGGCGATAATGAATAAATTTGATTTAAAAACTAAAAATGAAATTTCTATATTAGTAGGTTTTCTTTCTGCTCTTGATGAGGAAGTTATCAGTGATAAAGATTATTTGTTAATTAACAATAAAAATGTTAATAATAAAGATGATCTACGTTCTGTTTCAGAAATTGTTCTCAAACCTTGGTTTTTAGAATATATACCAGCCAATAGAGATAAAGTGATTCAGTCTATTAACTTTATTATAAATGGAAAAGTTAATCTTGTTGATGTTGTTTTTTCTGAAATGAATTTTATTTTTGACTATGATATAGAAGATAAGTCTCTTTTTTTGACAGAAATAAAAGGTTTTCTTGAAGAATATGTCAGAGGTAATGACTAACTATTTGGATTTAAGCAACTGCATTGTTCATTAATAATAAGAAATAGTGTTTTTGGAGAGTTTATATCTATGGCTTATTTCGATAAAAATCAGATATAAAATATCGTTGAAATCAGCCGGAAAGATCCCCGTGATCTTCCGGCTTTATTGTTCTTACCGTGGAGCGTACCCGTGCCATACCAGCGCGGACTGTAACCGCCCTATCGCATCCTTGATAAGCCAGGACTCATCATTATGAATTTCCAAGGAGGTTATAATTATGTGGTTCGATAATGCTATACATAAAGAAAAGATTAAATTCATGTTTAATAATGAACTTTCTATTGATGATGTTGAATTTGAAAACTTTATATACCACGATTTTTCAATTCTTAGGATACAACTACGAGGTAAAAAATTACCAGTAACAGTCCCCAAAAAATGGAGCGAAAATATATATAACTCCTTCGGAATCATATTAACATTTGGAAATGTATCTGAACTCCATATTAATGGAGGAAAAGTGGGATTTGAATGTACTCCTATTATTAAATCAGTGCGAGAAGAAACCATATTAACAATAGAAAATAAAGATTTTTATCTTCATTGTGTTGCTGGCTTTATGACAATTGATGATATCACTCCTTATTTAGATCAACGTTGGATTAAATAATAAATAAAGCCGGAAAGATCCGTGTGACCTTCCGGCTTTCTTGTGATTTATCTTGGCGAATATCCACAGTAAGCAAGGGCAGATTGAAGCTTAGAGATCGCATCCTTAATCTGTGCCATTAACAGCTAAAGTGCGTATCAACCCGCGATTCTGTGGACAATATGAAGATGAAGATGAAGAAAGTAGTTTATTTTATAAAAGGATAGTTAATTGTATTTAACCATTAATAGCTAATTAAAAAGAAACCTGCACATAAAAGAATATCATCCGAACAGATGGGTATCAAACGTTTTATCGTCGGTTATTTAAATAACGTCAGTAAAGATAAAAAGTGGATATGATCCGCATTCATTAAACGTGATCCAATGATCATTAAACTTAATAAAAGGCAGGAATTAAAAAAGGGGTAAAAATGACGGTTAAAACTTCATACCGATTAACACCATCAATTAAGACAATGATTTTTCACAGGTTAAACCCTGCACATCATAAAATGCAGGGCAGGATCCCACTTTTTACCTTGACCTGTTTAATTTATTTATCAGTGATCCTATTTTTCCTTTATTTTATATTTACCTGACCTACTATAATCATTTAAAAGTACGAATACCGAAGTGTTAAAGCTTTTATATCAGGGCAGATTAAACGCAATAAATACCGCTTTTCATAAGGACAGTTAATGACATTTAATCGACAATCATTAACCGTTAATAACGAGTTGGAAAGAAATCCGCACGTAAAAGAATATTATCCGAACAGATGGGTATCAAACGTTTTATCGTCGGTTATTTAAATAACGTCAGTAAAGATAAAAAATGGATATAATTTGCGTTCATTAAACGTAATCCGATAATGATTAAACTTAACAAAAAGCAGGGGTTAAAAGTAATAAAAACGACGGTTAAAACTTTACACAGATTAACACCATCAGTTTAAAAAATGATTTTTAATCACAGGTTAAATCCTGCCCATAATAAAGCGCATAGCAGAATTCACTTTATTTACTCTGCCCTGTTTAATTTATTCATCAATGATTTTATATTCCACTTATTTTATATTTACCTGACCTGCTATAATCATTTAAAAGCGGGAATGCCGAAGTGTTAAAGATTTTATATCAGGGCGGATTAGACGTAACAAATGCAACTTTTCAGAGGACAGTTAATCACATTTAATCGAAAATCAATAATCATTAATCATTAATAGCAAGTTAAAAAAACCGAACGTAAAAATATATTATCCGAACAGACGGGTATCAAATGTTTTATCGTCGGTTATTTAACAACGTCAGTAAAGATAAAAAGTGGATATAATTAACATTCATTAAACGTGATCCGATGGTGATTAAAACTAACAAAAAGCAGAGATTAAAAGTGATAAGAACGACGGTTAAAACTATCAGTTAAAAAATGACTTTTAATCACAAGTTAAATCCTACCCATCATAAAACGCAGGGCAGGATCCCACTTTTTACCTTGACCTGTTTAATTTATTTATCAGTGATCCTATTTTTCCTTTATTTTATATTTACCTGACCTACTATAATCATTTAAAAGTACGAATACCGAAGTGTTAAAGCTTTTATATCAGGGCAGATTAAACGCAATAAATACCGCTTTTCATAAGGACAGTTAATGACATTTAATCGACAATCATTAACCGTTAATAACGAGTTGGAAAGAAATCCGCACGTAAAAGAATATTATCCGAACAGATTGGCATCAAACTTATTTAACGGCGTCATTAAAGATAAAAAGTAGATATAATTTGCGTTCATTAAACGTAATCCGATAATGATTAAACTTAATAAAAAGCAGTAATTAAAAGTGATAAAAACAACGGTTAAAACTTTATACCGATTAAAACCATCAGTTAAAAACATGAATTTTAATCACAGATTAAATCCTACCCATCATAAAACGCAGGGCAGGATCCCACTTTTTACCTTGACCTGTTTAATTTATTTATCAGTGATCCTATCTTCCCTTTATTATGTATTTACCTAACCTGTCATAATCATTTAAAAGCACGAATACCGGAGTGTTAAATCTTTTATATCAGGGCAGATTAAACGCAATAAATACCGCTTTTCAAAAGGACAGTTAATCACATTTAATCGAAAATCAATAATCATTAATAGCAAGTTAAAAAAACCGAACGTAAAAATATATTATCCGAACAGACGGGTATCAAACTATTTAACGGCATCATTAAAGATAAAAAATGGATATAATTTTTGCTCGTTAAACGTAATTCGATGATGATTAAACTTAAAAAAACATGTAGTTAAAAGTGATAAAAACGACGGTAAAAATTTTACACCGATTAACACCATCAGTTTAAAAAATGATTTTTAATCACAGGTTAAATCCTGCCAATAATAAAACGCAGGGCAGAATTCACTTTATTTACTCTGCCTTGTTTAATTTATTCATCAATGATTCTATATTCCATTTATTTTATATTTACCTGAGCTGTTATAATCATTTAAAAGCGCGAATGCCGCCGTATTAAAATCTTATATCAAAGCGGATTAAACGCAATAAATGCAACTTTTCAGAGGACAGTTAATCACATTTAATCGAAGATCATTAACCATCAATAGCGAATTAAAAAGAAATCCGCACGTAAAAGGATATTATCCGAACAGATGGGTATTAAAGCATTTTCTCGCCGGTTATTTAACAGCGTCAGTAAAGATAAAAAATGAATATGATCCGCGTTCATTAAATGTGATCCGATAGTGATTAAACTTAACAAAAAACAGAGGTTAAAACTTTATACCGATTAACAC
>NZ_JAJAFX010000012.1:0-103802 GCF_025384845.1 Photorhabdus temperata
TCGGTACTGAGATAACACCCCCCTTCCGGCAAATAATATCTGAACCGATTATAGAATAAACCACTTTCCTCATCAAAAATTTGCCCCGCAAACCGCAAGCCCGGATCAAGCGGCATGTTCTCCGGCCATTCCAGGTTCAGCCCATACAGCGACTGCTTCGGCTGCCGCCACACCCGTTTGCCTGCCGGGTCAAACAGCGCCAGCGGTTCACCGGTCGGCGCACTCACCGCATATTGGGTCTGGATGTCCCCCACCACCAGGTCCACCCGGTTGTCCAGATTGAGGGTAAACTGCTGCGTCTGCTGGGCAATCAGTTCCCAACCGTCAAACACCAGATGGCGGATCATTTTCAGCCGGCCGTGCTGATATTCCCGGATTTCGGCTGGTGTATCTCCGTCCCACAAATAAGTGGTAAGTTTACCGGTCTGGATGCAGCGCTTTTCCGTCCTCCGCCCCAAGGCGTCATAGCAATAGGTCCACTGATGACCATCCGGGGTTATCAGCCCGGTCAGTTGGTTCTGACTGTTCCAGCGGTATTTTGTCAGCGCCAGCCGGTAACCTTCTGCTAAAAATTGCTTCTCCTCCATGCGACCGGCCCGATCGTATACAAACCGGTGCGAACCCACCCAGTTCAGGCGATGGCCCTCATGGTAGAGCGTTTCCCCCATAATATCCTGTACCCCGTCAAACCGCCGGGAGGGGTAACCCGTCGCATCATACTGATAATGCTCGCGCAGGTTCCTTTCATCACTCACCGAGACCACCTGGCCGTTACCGTTGAGGATATAGTGCAACCGTTGCACATCGTCATTGGCTGCGGTCAGATTCAGGGCAGTATCATATTCATACCGACGCGCCACACCCGCATAGGTGGGTTCGGAAATCTCTTCCAGCTCAACCGGCCGGAAGAAGTGCGGGTTACAACCGGCCCGCTGCGCATTCAGTAAGCCCATTAAGTTATATTGCTGGCGCAGGATAAAGCCGCTTTCCGTGTAACGGCCCGTATCCCGACCGGCATCATCACGCTCTATCGTCAGGGGCAACTGATTGCCCAGCGTCAATCCAGTCAGCTCCCCAGACCGATTAACCTGTATCTGACTCTGCCAGTGTCCAAGGTGGGTCTGCCCAGTGAATCGGGATGGCCCCTCAACCGGGTTTGCTTCTCCAGTAAGCAGTTGCCGCTCGACAGTGCGGTTATCCGGGTAGTGACGCAGAATTTCGCCATATGGCTGGATTTCCCGCACTATCCGGTCCTGTTCGTCATATTCAAAATGCAGGGTGTTGTCTGGGGATTCTACCGTCAACAATCTCCCCATAATATCGTAATGATAACGGGTCGTGCCTTCTGGCGTATCCAGAGCTGTCAGTCTCTGAACGGCATCATAGGTATAACGGGTAACCGTCTCTTCTCCGTCCCGTTTTTCAATACAGTTACCCGACCGATCATAGCGATAGTGCCAGCGGGTACCGGCATAATCCTGTTCCGTGATAACCCGGCCATCCGCATCTAAGGTGTAAGTGTAGCTTTCACCCAGTGGGTTAATTACTTCGGTTAGTTGCAAGGTATCGGCATCATAGCGATACTGCCAGCGATGCCCTTCGCCGTCCCGCCGCGCTACCGGCAGGTCAAACGGGCCGTATTCCACCTGCCATATCACCCCGCGCGCATCGGTCCAATGGGTCAAGTTACCGTGACGATCATGGGTAAAATGTTCCAGGTTGTTATCGGGCCGGTCGCTGACCGCCACCCGGTGATGACGGTTATAACGCCAGCGCCACAGCGCTCCGGCAGCAGTCAGGCCCCGCAGCCGGTCCTGGCTGTCATAACTCAGACTGACGGTGCGGTTCTCCTCATCAAACAGTCTCACCAACCGCTGATGGTCATCATATTCCTGTATACGGCGATTGCCGCCTGTGCTTTCTTCGGCAGTCACCAAACCGAAGGCATTGCGGGTCAGAGTCGTTTTATCGCCGTTCGGTGAGATGAATCCTTGTGGTTGGCCTTGGTCATCATAGAGTTGCAGGCTGGTACGTTGTAGTGGATCGGTTATGCCGGTCAAGCGCAAGTCAGTATCATAGCTGTACTGCCAACAAGCCCCGGTGGCATCGGTGAAAGAGGTCACCCGGCCAGTATCCGCCAGATAGGTTAGTGTCTGGGTTTCCCCCTCCGGTAACACCTGTCGCACCAGATTGCCCCAGTCATCGTAGTCATTGCGGGTCACACTGCCGCCGGGCGTGTGGATTTCAGTCACTAAATGCTGATCATTGTAGTACCAGGTGGTGGTGTGCCCTTGCGGGGTAGTGGAGCGGGTGATTCCAGGCGCATAATCCAGATGGACCGGGTAGAAACCACCAGCGCCCACACTGTCGGTACAGCGTCCCTGTTTATCATAGCGGTAATCTACCCAAGTCTGGTCACCGTCTGACCAGCGGCTTATCAGCCCCTGCGCATTATATTCATAATACAGGTGAAAGCTCTGAGTACTGTCGGCTTGCGCCAACCGGCCATTTTCATGGTAGTGATAACGGGCCATCACTTCCTGTAACCCGTCATCGGTACGCAGGATCTCAGTGAGCTGCCCGCGCAGGTTATAACGCAGTGTCAGGATCGGTCCGTCACTGTGGATGACCTGAGTTAGCTGATACTGCTCGTTGTAGGCAAAACGCAGCCGGTTGTTATAAACGTCCCGGTGTTCGGTCAGCAACCAGCGTTGGGTCTCATCGGTGGAAACCGGGGAGGATAATGACGGTTGTCGCAGGGCAAAATATTTGCGTACCGGTGAATCACGGTGGCTGAGGATATACCCCTGCTCGCCCCGGCTTAGAGTAAAGTCCGGGTGATCCGGGTTGGTACTGTGTGCATAGGTGGGTGGTAAAGCAAAGTAAAGAGAAGCGCCTTCGGTGGTGCGGATTTCTACCCGGTCACCGGTAGTCAGGGCGCATTCGGAGAAACTATCAGTCCAGCCCGGTCCCAGCAACCCCTGATCACCGGGCACCCAATTGCGCAGAAACACCAGCGGCAGAGTCTGACCGAGGGTGATATCTGTTCTCTGGTCGAACAACTGACCCGTGGTAACATCAATCGGATCGCCGACGCAGAACTTTTTGGCGCTTTCCCAGTAACGTTTCACGCCTTGGGTTTCTTTAAAAACCTTCTTAGCGCAGGAAAAGGTTCCGCCCGATATGATTTTCCAGGCATGTTTAGCCCCGGCCACGACACCTTTCAACACGCCCTGACCGGCTTTGGTAAACAGTTTACCGATACCCTTGATGGCGCCCCGGGATGGCGGTACCAGAAACTCAACGGCTATCAGTATCGCCCGTTCCCAGGCGGAGAACTCTTCGGCAACTTCTAAGTAGGTGCCCCGACCAGAGCCGATAAACACGGTTTTAGCCCCGGCTTTGATAGTCGCGCCACAGGCCAGTTTGTCATCAACCCGAGCCGCCTGGGAGCCATTGATAAATACCGTTTCACTGCCCTGAGCAATCAGAGGCGGTGCCGGGTGTTTATTGCAAGCGGCAGTATCGACTATGGCTCGTGCCGCCGGTTTACCTTCAATAAACACATTCGGGGAGCCGGTCATCAGCACTCCACTGGGCGGGCCGATGCTGTCCACCATGTTCGTGACGGCCGAACTGACGGCACTGATAACCTTCCCCAAGGCCAGAGTACCGGCAGTGCCCAGCGCAATCACTGCAACAGTGGCTAATCCGCCGGTACCCACGACTACGGCAGCCGCCACGGCAAATACCGCAGCACTTATCAGCGCACCAGCAATAGCCCCAGCCAGCGCACCGAGGAAACTGGCATGTTTAATCGGGTCGCCCACGCGGGCAGCCGCTGGTCCGGGAACGCTTTGTGGAGGAGAAACGAGCACAGTGTGTTGCGCGCCGACCCGGGCAATTCGGGTGACAATCTCATCACCAAGTGACATTGTTTCGCCTCCTGCTTTAGCAAGAATCAATAATTTAATTTTGATTAATATATAAAAGAAAGGATAGAACAGATTAAGTGTCTTGCAAGGAAGGAGAAATAAATTTGTTTTTGACTATTTTGACTGGGTGTAAAGATTCCGGCCCAATGGCCGGAATTGTTTTATTGAGTGATCATCAAACAGGCATAAATCTAAAGATTCGCTTATTTAGCATTTAATACTTGGTTTAATTTAGCTTCATCAAGCTGACGACAACGTTTTGCGACTACAATTGTTGCAACCCCATTGCCAATCAGGTTGGTTAACGCTCTTGCTTCTGACATGAAACGATCTATTCCCAGAATTAATGCCAGACCCGCCAGTGGTAAATGTCCAACAGCAGAAATTGTTGCCGCTAATACAATAAATCCGCTACCAGTTACGCCAGCAGCCCCTTTAGAAGATAAAAGCAACACCACTAATAGCGTTATTTGATGCACAATATCCATATGTGTATTGGTTGCCTGCGCAATAAATACCGCCGCCATTGTCAGATAAATAGAAGTACCATCCAGATTAAATGAATATCCGGTTGGTATCACCAAACCAACAACTGATTTCTGACATCCCACCTTCTCCATTTTATCTAACATACGCGGTAATGCAGATTCAGAAGAGGATGTTCCCAATACGATTAATAATTCTTCTTTAATGTAATTGATAAACCGGAATATACTAAATCCGGTCACTTTTGCTATTGTTCCTAAAACAAATATGACAAAAAGAATACAAGTGATATAGAAGCAAACTATTAACTGCCCTAATTGTATTAATGAACCAATACCATATTTGCCGATGGTAAATGCCATTGCACCAAAAGCCCCCAAAGGCGCTAATCGCATTATCATATTGATAATACCAAAAATCACCTGAGAGAAGCCATCAATAATATTAAAGATTGGTTTCCCTTTTTCTCCCAAATGATGAAGTGCAAAGCCAAATAACACCGCAAATAATAAAACCTGCAAAATATTACCACTGGCGAATGCTCCGATGACACTGCCCGGAATAACATCAAGTAAAAATGCGATTATGCCCTGTTCAGCCGCTTTCTCCGCATATATAGAGACAGCTTTAACATCTAACGTAGCGGGATCAATATTCATCCCTGCACCAGGCTGGACAACATTAACAACGATTAACCCAATAATTAAAGCAATTGTGCTGACTATTTCAAAATAGACCAGAGCAATAGCGCCTGTTTTACCCACGGCTTTCATACTTTCCATACCGGCGATACCGGTCACAACCGTACAGAAAATAACTGGCGCAATAACCATTTTGATTAATTTTACAAATCCATCACCTAATGGCTTCATTTCCGCGCCCAGTTCAGGATAGAAATGCCCCAGCAATATGCCGATAGTTATTGCCAGCAAAACTTGAAAATAAAGACTTTTTAGTAAATTTCTTTTCACTTCTTATTCCCTAATCCATAGTATAAAATCAGATTCTATTTATTCTTCTTAGAACGGTGTGATTGTTGTTGAATTTACCCTATATCCTTTATTTACATAAAATATAAAGTAAATTTTCATTATTTTTTCACAAAAATTTAAAGTTAACACACAATTTTTTAAGATATAGATCACATAAACACACAATAAACAACCACATTAAGATGGCTGAACCGACGATTATCTCACAAGTTATTTAAAACCTGCTATTTAAAAATATCATTAATTTGAAGCGTTTTTGTTTTTTAAGCGATTAAGTATTAGCATGAAAATTAACAAGTTTTTGACGCACTGAACACTTTAAGGACAATTCAATTACAAGAAATTATTAACTATAATTGCATAGCCTGGTTGCTTTGTTACAATTTGAACAACAATATCCCATAACATGCACGGCATAATCTCAATACCCGAAGGAAAACTATTCCCATCATGAAATTAAACAGCCAGTTAAATCATCATATACAGACACCGGAAAATCCTGTCTCTTCCACTCCTGTTGTATTGATCCACGGGTTATTTGGCGATCTGAATAATCTTGGGGTCCTGGCCCGTGATTTACAGCAATATTATCCCGTTATTCAGGTTGATGTACGTAATCATGGTTTATCTCCACAGGCAGATAACATGGATTACCACGATATGGCACAGGATGTTATTTCTCTGCTGGATCATCTGCAAATTCAATCCGCCATTATTATTGGTCATTCAATGGGCGGTAAGATCGCAATGACAATGTCCGCCCTAGCGCCAGAACGGATAGAAAAAATGGTTCTTATTGATATAGCGCCAATCGCCTATCAGGTTCACCGCCATGACCAGATTTTTACCGCATTGAATAAAGTGACGAAAGCCGGCATTAATACCCGTCAGGAAGCCACCGAAATTATGCGGGAAGATATTCAGGAAGAGGGTGTTATTCAGTTTTTATTGAAATCATTCCGTCAGGGAGAATGGAAATTCAATTTGCCAGTATTAATCAATCAATATGAAAAGATTATCGGCTGGCAGGAAATACCGGCATGGCCTCATCCCGCGCTGTTTATTCGCGGCGGTCTTTCTTCTTATATTCAGGAAGAGTATCGGGATGATATCGCCAGACAGTTCCCACAAGCTAAAGCCTGGGTTGTCGCCGATTGCGGTCACTGGGTTCACGCAGAAAAACCAGACGCCGTTTTAAGGGCAATTCATCGTTTTCTCAATATTGATGCGGAATAATGCAGGCAATTAATTCGCGATAAATATTGGCTCGCCTTTCTGTGAGCCAATATTATTTTATAATTTTTATTTTTATTATAAAGCGTTAATTAAGCAAATTTTCCTTTTCCAATCATTGTATCTGCCCACGCCGTTGTAATAGCGATTTTTGCCTTACTGTCCAGACTTTCGATAAAACCATTATCGCCTGCGTTGGGAGCAAAACTGCTCATTGCCTGAATCAATGAATCAACCGCATTGTCTGACAATGCAGTAAATCCACGCTCTCCTGATTCATTATTATTACCCATCTGCGTCACCAATTTGGCGCGATTGCCATCAAAGTAATCATTAAAGGTGACTGAACCTACCGATTCAAATATGCTCTGAGCAGTATCGTCCTGAATAGGGCGATTCACCGACAACACCAAATCATATCCACTGCGCTGAAACCATAAGTTTTGCCAGTCAATGCCGTTAACGAAGATCATATCTTCTGCATTGATATCGTTAACCTGATTATCAATCACTTCTGTGCTAACCACAAAGCTGTCTACACCAGCACCGCCCTGGAAGGTGTTTTGGTACCCCGCTAACATCAGCACATCCTGTCCATCACCACCATTAAACCGACTAAGCTTTGATATAGCGGTCGCTATCAGGTGATCATCACCTTCTCCGCCATTGATCTCTGCATGGTAGCCCATCAGTTTAATGACATCATTACCAATATCGCCATGAATCCGGTTGTGATTACCAAAGACATTGGCAAAGTCAGCGCCTTTACCTAAACCAACCTGGCTGTGATTACCGATAGTCACAACATAGTCCTGCCCCTCCCCGGCATTCAGTTGGTTGTGGTTGCCCGAAGTCACTACATAATCCTGCCCGTGACCCGCATCAACAAAACCATCTTCACCAAAGATAAATGCCTGGTCGTTTCCCCCGCCCATAAATACCTGGTTAATGCGTCCAGCCACCACAGCGGTATCATCCCCTTCCCCGCCAAACATCCAGTTTTCACGCCCCATCAGCACGCCCAGATCATGGCCTTCTCCCCCGGTAAAGACATTGGATATACCCGTGGCATAGAAAACATCACCACCACTGCCACCCCAGAAGTTGTTGTTATCGCCCAGATACGCACCAAGGTCTTTGCCGTCGCCTCCCCAGTTCAGGTTGCTGTTGCCCAGCGAGATATGAATATCGCCATCGCCTTGCAGATGACCGCTATTTCGCAGGAAATCGAAGGTTTTTTCCTCCATATTCAGCAAATCAGCCGTCAGATTCTCTTTCAGGTTGGTGACTAACGATTGCATTTCTGTTTGTTTGTCTTGACTGAACATCGTCGCAAACAGGTTAGGCAGGTTCAATGCATTGAAACCCAATGCCCGTTCGGATTTGATATTGTCCGTCGCAGGAAGAGCGGTTTGAACATGTGCAACCTTGGCTATGGAAACCTTGCTCTCTTCATCAACCGCTTTTGCTTTTAAACCATGACTTTCAGCAAAGGATTTAACGCCGTCCGCCCCCATATCCATGCCAGATCGTAAACCCGCCAGCAATTTGTCCGGATCAATGAAGGCTTTTAGCTGCTCACCACTGAATTCCCCGACGATTTCAATCATCTCCTGCAAAATGGCAACACCATCCACCGCTTCACCGGTACGGGAAACAAGATGGCCTTCCGCCGTGTAATCCACACCAAAGATATCCGCTAAGGTGGTGTCTGCCCCGACACTCGCCAACCGGCCAAGCAACCGGTTCTTAAGTTGACGCGGTAAGTCGTGCGGATTATAGGTGAAGGTGGTTTGCACCAGGCCAGTTGCGGTAAACTGTTGAGTCATCAGACCAAATAATGAACCGAGGTTGGTATCCAGAATCGACTGGATATTGTCACCGAACATCAGATTCCAACTACCGGTTGTCACCTGAATATCCGCCCCCTGACCGCCCACGGCAAAGTTGAAAGTCAGCTCTTTATTGGTCCGGCGAAATTGTTCTGCCCGGCTCATGTTGCCGGTGTCAGCCTTGTTGCCATTACGACTTAACCATTCGTTATATTTCTTGTTCAGTGTTAATTCGATATCGTTTTTCAGCGCGCGACTACTGCGTTCACTTTGAGCATTGAGATCAGTCAGGGTGTAATAATCCACGCTACTGGTTTGATCAAGGCCAGACATATCCTGAACAAATTTCTTCGCACCGGTGATTGTCCACTGCTGTTCCTGCGCAGCTAACCACTGTTGTTCTTCCCCGTAACGGGCAATCCCTTGCAAGATACCAACGACGCGTGCGGCACCATCAAATGGGTTGATCAGCGGTGGCGTCGGGATTGATTTATCCATCATCACAATCAGATCGTTACTGCGGCCCATGTTGAAGCTCACATTACGGTTACCAATGAACATTTGCGCCCCTTCAAGCGCCTGATAACCACCGATATCAACACTGTGCCCGCTATCGCCATCACCGATGTGAACCATGACGTTGTTATCCCCGAAGGCCAGTGATTTAAAACCACCGGTTCCTACTTTGATGCCAACGTTCGATGTTCCCCAGTTGATCGCGGTAAATTCCCCTTCACCGACATTGACCTGAACATTACCGGAATAATCCCATTGAGAGTGATTAGCGTGATTTTCTGAATTAATACCAACCCGGGTTTTACGCTTCTCTGGCGTGGTGAAACTATTCGCATTATCCGCAATCGCACCTTTGGCTAACTCATCGACATTGGCTATACCCACTTGAGAGAGGTTGATATCATTTGCAGTAACACCGTGGATCACTCTTTCTATGCTGGATGCCAATTCACCCCGTTTATTCCATCTAAATACGATTTTATTATTAGCCAAATGATGACCCCACTGGCTGTTGTGGTCACGAGTACTGTGATCACGGGTAAATTTACGCCCTGTAGCATCGACGGCCACTTCGCTACGACGGGCTGAAACGTCACTACGAATACCGTGTTTCTCCAGAGCAACGACAAAACGGCCAGCAAAACCATCCCGCCAGTTATCACTGATCAGAGAACAGCCGACAATACTGATGTGGTCAGGTGTACCCGCCTGACTAAAATCCCGGCTGAACTGTTTGAGTTTTTTCGCCAGTTCATCAGCACTGTAACCACTGAGGCGAGTATTATTGTGCTTTGATTCTTCACGACCATGCCCGACAATCTGCCAGCGTAATTTGCCCGATAATTTAGCCGGATCACCGTAGACTACCCGGTATTTACCGTCGGAATCGAGCTGAACAACCACACTCGAATCCGGATGTTTCCCCGCCAGATTAGCCGCGGCTTTAGCTGCTACCGGATCATTTTCTGTTTGAATAATCACCTGACCATCAAAACGGCTCTTACGGCCATCGGTTTGTGCTGTGACCGCCACACGATCCCAGGTTGCGACCTGTTTATTTTTAATAACGTCATTTGATGATAGTTTTTCCAACACAAGTGCCGGTCTGCCGCCCTCAACTGGCACTTTAAGTGTCAGCTTACTGGCTGTTGGATAAGTAAACACTTTGTCGATATTCAACTGCACAACGTTGACCACCTGCTTAACGTTGTTACTCTCAACTTCAACCAGCACTTTCTTACCTTGCTTAGTCATCACTTCCAGCGTGACATGATTTTCACGGTAATCAACCACACGCCCGGTAGCACCTGAACCCAATGTAAAAATCTTACCCTGCCCTTTTAATGCCCGCAGTACATAGCTCTGTTCACCATCACGCGACGCTTTCCAGACACCGTCATATCTGGTGATGATGCCCTCTCGAAACTCGTTGAATTGAACATAGAAGCTTTGACCAGGATTTTCACTCACCTGAAATTGATATTTCGTGAGGTAACTTTTATGGAAAGAGTCCATAAAACGGCGAAAATCATCATAGTCGGCAAATGATTTGGCGCCAAAGTTAGGATCATAGAATGACCAAACGGTCTGCGCGTCTTGTCTGTGGACAACAACCGACATTGCGTGATCTTCAGACATAAATGTCATGTAAACCGATCTATTCACATCACGCAGTTTACTCATAACAGACTCGTAGCCTTCAGCCTCATAACTCAATGCATTATCGATATTCGGTCCGGTCAGCCCATTAGCTTTTAATTTTCCACCATAAGCGGCGTTGGCTTTTCTGCGTGCAGCAATTGTGGAGTTATCCATCGACTGGCTGTACTGCATCGATAATAGATCTTCAATCGCCGAACCAATATTTTGCCGGCGATATTGATTCAGCAACGAGGATTCGATGGCGTTGATGTTCGTTTTCTTATTGACCGATTTGTCGTTGTAAGCTTTAACGGCATCCTTTAGCCACAGCGTATAAGCTTTACCCCCTCCTGCACCATGTATCCGCTCTTCGATCAGATAACGGGCAGACAGGGCAAAACATAATCCCTTCAGGAACTCTTTCGACTCTACCTTGTTTCCATTAGTCAGAAGCACACTGCCCATTTCTGGAATGATTTTCTTAAGTTTTTCCAGCAGATTGTCACTCTGACTGAAATGGAATGAATAAGCTTTCAACTCTTTTCCATGTGCTTTCACATCAAAAATTTTATTGTCAATTTTTTGCAACAGGTCCCCTTTGGTGAGTTCAGGCTTTTGAGAAGACGACGTTTGCCCGTCAAACAGGTTGTAACCGGGTACAAACTGTTCAGCACGCAACCTTTCCCGCTCGTCTGCCGCATATTGGAACCCAGTATTGGTCTGTAAACGGTTAACAGCTTGTTTAACCCTCTCCAGAGCCTGCTGCTGTTCTTCACCCAGATTGTCACTAAACCGGCCATCTGCACGAACAGCAGATTCAGGGTTAATATGGCTGCCGGTTTCCGCCGACGCGGTTGTTTGATAAGCTTCGCCAGATAAATCACTGCCATAAGCGCCCACTCGCTGTGGCTTGGCATCATCACTCTGCTTCGCGCTTTTCGCATCGGATTGTGCCTGAGCGGCTTTATTTTCCGCCTCAGCAATATCGCGTTTACCCCGATCTTTAGCACCCTGGCAGGTCTTATTGGCGTCATTTGCCGCTTTTTCTGCCCGCAATTGCTGTGAAAGCGCCTCTTTTTCTCTCAACTCTGCTTTTTTCTGAGTAACGGCAATATCCTGCCTTGCATTGTCACGATCTTGCTCGCTTTTCACTACACCGGCTTCTGACTGCTCAATCGCTTTTTTGATGTGTTGTTGGTTAACGGCAATCACTTGCTGCACATTATCTAATTGTTGCTGTGAGGTAGAATTGGCTTGATTTAATTTATCCTGAACGCTGTTTAATAATCCACCAGCAAAATGATGACGCCACTTTTCACCTGATTTCCCTTGGTAATTTGCGTAGCTGTTCAGCACATCCAAACCTTGAGCCATGGGAATCAACTCACTAGTCACCGATCGATATTCTTCTTGCAACGCCTCACGCTGTGCCTGACCATTGGTTTTCAGCACGTCCTGATTTGTTGATTCCAGTTGGGATTGGAATGTTGTCATTGCAGCAAGCTGCTTATCTCTTTCCTGTTCCAACAACCGGCGATCTTTGTCCACATTTTCCTTATCACTTAAGGCGTTCTGTACCGCTTTATCCTGTTTTACATGTTCGGTAACCCGATGAAACTGTTTTGGCGTCCGAGATTGGGCAATAACGTTATCCAAAACATAGCCCATTCCATCACTCAGACCAGTACCTTCAAATTCAACCCAGTTGCGACCCTCTTTGGCGATTAATTCCAACGTCTTATTTTGCCATTTGGCGGTATCGCCAGAAGTTGAAAAGACAAGTTTGCCATTCCAGAAAACATTGATGCCATTGTCGGCAAAATTTAAATCAGGACGATTAGCAAAATCAAAGCTCAGTGAAATCACTTCTCCTTCATGCAAATTTTGCAGGTCCTGGTAAATAGTGGTGTTATCTTTAACATCAAGTTCACTGACCCGATCGCCATGTCCGGCGTTATCCAGGCTATAAGCGCTCGCAGCACCGTATGCCTCAATCCCATTAGTTGATAGCCAACCTTGCTCATTTTGTTCAAAATCACCGTTGATAATCAGATTTTCATTCTGATCTGATGCAGATCCAACTTTTTGACTTAAAGAACGTTCAATTAAGCTGACATCAGGCGTCGCTATCTTTGTCACAGAACCACTAAGACGGTTATCCAAGTCTGAACTGACCTGCTCAACTTCATCTACCTTAAAACCGTCAATAGCGGAAACTTCAGCTAAATTAATCGCTCCCCGGCCTTTACGTGCGCCAGAAGTGTTTGCTTCATCACCACGAACTAAATAGTTGATCGCCTGACTGCCGCTGACACCTAATACCGTCTGTTTGATGTTGTCAAAAAAGGAAGAGAGTGAGTTGCTTTCAGTGTTACTGACAGCCAGGCTGTAAAAATCGCCATTATCAAGCTTAATCGCCACATTATTTCGTGCGTAAGCGGCGCTGATTACCAAGCCATCACCAATATGAATATTGGCATTACTTTCACCTTTCATCACCGCAACATTGAGACCATCCCCAACTTGGGTATTGATATTATTATTGCCCCACGCCGCATTAACCGAAACGCCCTGCCCCACTTTGGTATTGATATTCAAGTCGCCATGAGTTGCCGTGACGTTTAAGCCATTGCCGATCATGGTCGTGATATTCGTTTGGCCTTTTACCGCCGTAACCTGCCTACCGTCCCCCACTTTCGTGACGATGTTTTTATCACTCCACAACGCATAAAAGCTGTCACCCTGACCAATCTGACTCACTATGCTGGCATCACCCCTGGCAAGCACAACATGACGACCCTCACCGACCTTAGTAATCACATTGGCTTGACCCCAAGCCCCGGTGTAATCATCACCATGACCGACATGGGTAATGATATTGGTGTCACCCTGAACTACCGTGACTTCCTGCCCATCACCCATTTTAGTGATGATATTGTCATCACCTTTAGCGAAGTTGTAACGGTCACCATCACCGGTCTGGGTCAGGATATTGGCTTTCCCCCAGACAGCATTGACGCCTTCACCCTCACCTGCTTTGGTAATAATATTGGTGTTACCTTTAGCAAGCCCTACCGTCATACCTTTACCTACATGGGTCATCACATTACCCACATTGGAGATGAGCAGGCCAACCGTCGTACCTTCACCAATTTTGGTCAGAACATTGCCTCTGCCCAGCAACACACCTGCTGTTGCCCCATTGCCCACATGCGTGGTGATGTTAGCTCTGCCAGAGGCAATAACCCCCATAAAATCATCACCCACTTTGGTAATAATATTAGCTTCTGCCCGTACCAGAGCACCGGTTAAGCCTCCCCCCACATGCGTCATCATATTGGCTTTACCAAACATCGCCGCCAGCGAAGTGCCGTCCCCAACTTTGGTCATGACATTCAGTTCACCGGCAAACAAGCCAATACTGGTGCCGTCACCGACATGCGTATAGATATTGGCCTTGCCCACCATTAAACCGGCGGTCAAATCATCACCAACTTTCGTCAGAACGTTAGCGCTGCCAAGCATGGCAGCAAAGGTCTTGCCATCACCGACATGGGTAAAAATATTGGCCTTGCCAACCATGGCCGACAGCGTCATGCCATTACCCACTTTGGTGGCAATGTTGCCTTTTGCCAGCATCAGGGCAACGCTGACGCCATCACCAACATGAGTAAACACATTGCCGACCGCCGCCATTAGCGCCAACGCATTGCCCTCACCCACTTTAGTGAAAACGTTACCTAAACCGCCCATCAACGCCCACACATCACCTTTGCCAACATGAGTAAAGAGGTTACCCGCACCTACCATGGCAGCAATCACCTCACCATTGCCAGCTTTAGTGAAGATATTGCCTGCGGCGCCCATTACCCCCAGCGTCCGGCCATTACCGACATGAGTCAGCACATTACCTGCCCCCAACATGGCGCCAATCGTGTCACCATGGCCGACTTTGGTCAGAATATTGGCGCCACCGAGCATGACGCCGGTAGTATTACCATCACCGATGTGCGTGAGGACATTCGCCCCACCGCCCATCACCGCCAGCGCATTACCCTTGCCTTGTTTGGTAAAAACATTGGCGCCGCCCAGCGCAATGACCGTGGTATCGGATGCTTCAGTATCATCACCGATATGGGTGATAATGTTGGCACCACCAAACATTGCAGAAACCAGCCCACCGGCGCCAAACTTGGTCAACACATTAGCGCCCCCCAAAAGTATCGAAGAAATATCCCCGTTGCCCTTTTGAGCCATAACGTTAAAACCACCTGCGGCTAACCAATTAGCGCCGCCATTGCCTATCTGAGTATGCGTATTGTAGCCACCCAACATCACCACCCGGCTATCGCCCTGACCTTTGTGAATCGAGATATTGCTAATTGACAGAAGATGAGCCAGATATTGGCCATCACCTATCCGCACAAGCAGGTTGGCCGCGCCACCGGCATAAACATTCATTTTTCCGCGCAGACTCTGGTGAACCAGTACGTTAGCTACACCGGCGCCGTGAAATCTCAAATCCCCCTCGTCACCACTTTTTACAATGATGTTAGCCGCACCTGCACCTTCAAAATTAACATTGCCGCGGGTGACATCGGATTTAATAACGTTTCCGCCTCCTATGCCGTTAAAATTAATATCACCTGAACTCTCACTGATATTTTGTTGAACAGCCCCTTCGGTACGACCGATTTCCTCAGAAATCGTGTACATCGCCTCAAACTTATATCGAAGTTTGCTCAACGTACAACCACCTGCCTCTATTGAGCTGTAACCATTTGCCGGGGAGAAATCTTCATTCGCTACATCACCGGTATGATCACCGGTTTTCCGCCACGCTTTGGTCAGGTATTTCAGTGAACCGGTTTCAGGATCATCGGCCAATTCAACCAGCACGACGTGGGTATAGGACTCGATATATTTGGCATAGACATAAGTATTGGGTTGGCGATTCCATTTGACAGCGAAAACATCCACTTTCTCACGATTGGAAAAGACAGAGTGCCCCCCCATTTTTGCATTAGCGAGGGTAATTTGTTTCGCATTAACATCAGCCCCGACGATATAAGTTACCCACTCATTTTCCAACAAACTTTCTTCGGTGCCATGAACAGTCATGGGTTTCGGGTGTTCAATCATTAAATTAAAAAGACGATAGGCGCCATTAACGTTGACATCAATAAACCCATTGAGAGATTGGATATTATCCGAGGCAATACCGTCAAGATGATTGCCTATTTTATACCAGGAGGTGGCGTGATAACTGAGCTTGCCGGTAACAGGATCGTTTTGAAGTTGAATTTTATTGACATGCGTGTACCGGGTATCAGTCATCGCAAAGAGATAAGTATTTGGCTCTGTGGTTGATTTAATCCCAGTGACCAGCTTAGGATCCCGGAGATAATAGCCGCCCATCGTCGCCGTCGTTAATACGATTTCTTCCGCCTTGGCATATTCCAATGCGCCGCCAATTGGCTCACCATGATAAGCCTTATTCAAGTTTGCATCTGTGCGGGTGAGTTCGTTGTAAGCACCCGCACCAGAAAAATGAATATCACCACGTGACACATCAGAGTAAATTTTATTGTAGCCACCAACGCCTTCAAAAGTGATATCCCCGCGGGTTTGCCCATATTCATCTTCACGTTGGCGTAAACGTTCAATACGGTTTGCAGCACCTGCGCCGCGTAAAATAACATCCCCGTCTTTACCTTTACGAACAATGTAATTATCCGCACCGGCGCCATTAAAAGTAATATTACCGCGTTCTACCCGCGAGTTGATGTAATTTGCCGCGCCTACGCCACTAAACGCCACATGCCCCTGAGAACCTTGATACTGCTTAAGCCAAGTGCGATCGATTTTGTTACTCGCACCCGCTCCAGTAAAATACAAATTACCGTGGTCGGTTTCATGCCATAATTTATTGTAGCCACCGGCACCTTTGAAATTTATGTCACCCTTTAAACCTTTACGGTTCAAACTATTATAAGCTGCAATACCCGTAAAACCGAGGTTGCCACTGTTACCGGAATACGCCGTAGAAACACCTCCCGCCGCACCGGAAAATGAAACGTCACCACTCTCACTTTTATTAATCTCTGCGTAACCTGCGCCGCCTTTTATCGACAGATCGCCACTGGTATCCTCTATCTCTAAGTATGCAGCCCCACCGACTACCGTATCATCCCCCTCACCGGTATAGACTTTCGCAGCAATCGAACCAAGGGTGATGTAATCATCCCCGCCACGGGCATAAATGCGACCACCAATTCCAATCGCATCGATATTATTATTATCGTTATCAGCAACATAATTTCCGGTGAAAAAGTATTGTGCACTACTGCTTGATGATTTACCCATAAGCAATCCTTTAGATTAATTTTATTCCAGTCAGATGAAATTAAAGAGATAAAATACTTTAGTTTTAATTAACATTAGAGATAGCTTATTTAGATTTTCCAGCCATGTTCTTACCTAAAAAACAATTTATTAATAAGGAAAGAAAAACAATAAAAAATTAAATTCAGAATCCCCTGAATTTATTAATAAGTTTTTTGAATGAATAAGTTAGATAAATAGAACCGAATAATATATAGCAAAAATTCAAAAGCAATATTCATACAGAAAAAGTCCGTTTACACCCCCAAGATGACCTAATAAACACACTCAAGCACGATTAATATTAATAAGTTAATAAAGTGGCAATTCATTCACAATATAATTTATATCCAATTTATAATAAGTTTTTATTTACTAATTTGTAAAATAAATTAAATAAAGATGTTAATATTATTATGGTAAGAATACGGGATGCATTTATCAGTTACATCTTGCATGTTTCCTCCTTTTCAGGCCGGATAATCCGGCCTTATTCGATTAACCGATTAACGCTTTGGCTTTGGCTCGTATGTCGGCCAGCTCGTCCAGTGTTATCTTCCCTTTCTTTTCAACTTTCCTGGTCAGCCAGAACGACGCCATCGCGATCCGTTGATAACTCAACTTCAAACGGGTAATCTTTTGCCTTTGTGGTACAGGGAACACAGAGCAGTAAACCTACTTTGTTATTATTAAGGAACCGGACTGAGCACCACGACAGGGCGGCGGCCTCCCGGCTCATGCCCCGCGATTGGGTCGAAATCAACCCAAATCAGATCCCCGGCATCCGGAACAAAACGAGAAACCATCAGAGCAATTCCTTACCAACCAGTGAGCCAAAATCTACTCTTTCGTGAACGTTCTCGTCGGTAATACCGGCGAGCAGTGCATCAAGGCTATACTCTTTCGCTTTCACCGGCACCAAGACCAGACGGCCTTCTTCCACGCTCAGCTCCAGCTTATCTTCTACGTTCAGCGATGCCGCCTGCATAACGCTAACAGGGATCCTGATTGAAGGGCTGTTACCCCATTTTTTTAATGTAACTGTGGTCATATTGCCTCCTTAATATTTTGTATCAACATTGTCGAGGATATTCATTGTATATACAAATACCTTTGTCAGAACGGTAATTCTTCCTGCCCTGAGAAATCAGCGTGTGACTTACATGGGCTAATAAGTAGTAAACAAATTCAAGAAAAATTTGCTTTGCCATATAAGCCCAAATATATTGCAGATGTTGGAATTAAAACAGAGGCGGATTCACATAATATTTGCTAAATATGACTTTATAAAATTCTACCCTCAGCTGGTTAATCACTGGGAAAAAGTAGCTTGCGATCACTAGAAAGGTAATTTCGCCTGAAAATAACCGGTTTGTGGATCGGCTTTTACATCCAGTCGGAGCCTATTATAGGTCGGTACTTTATGAAGCGACATACCCGCATCAAGCTCATACTCAAGACAATCTTTTGAAATATACTCTGCCGATACATACGGTTTTGTGTATTTCGGCGCGACACCTTCTACTGTTATCCACGGCCCCTTTCCAACAGATGAAAAGGGAAAAAGCCAATTAAAAAAGGTATCTCCCATCAACCAGTAAATAAAATACAACAATAACAATGACAGAGTGATTTTCACTATTTTCATACTAAAAGGTCCTTTCCATCGCAGTAATGTTGTAAGGCCAGTGTTCCTTGCTCTTCCTGCTGGCTCACAGTGAGTGACTTTATTAACTGTTTGTCCATATCCAGAAAATAGCAAGGAAAATTTTCATCTTTTTCCAATTAAAAAAATAAATTTGTAACAAAGTGTTACAAACTGTAATAAAGTATTACAAACTCAGTACGAATGCAATTATCGTCAATCTGATAAATGAGAAAAAGGATAGTGATATTCCCTTTTCTCATAAAATAATTCACGATATATAAAACAGTCTCGACTTCATTTATATTCCCTTCAATACCGCAAAGGATAGTTAACCTGAATTCTGGATAAGAAATTGACGAGAAGCCTGTTCCAGGAGCAAAGTTTTGGTGCACACCAAAAACAGCTCCGAGGTGGAACAAGCTATGGATAAGTTAGTTGAGATTTTCTGTGATATCGATGATTTTTGCCGTTTTTTCATCCCTCAATGGGAACAATTTTGTCTCGATAGCGGGCATCGTTTACGCCGCCGACAAGGTCACATGTATCCCAGTGAAATCATGACCATTTTGATCCTTTTTCATCTGTCACATTACCGGGATTTTAAAAATTTTTATCTAGAACATATGATGATTAAACTTAATAAAAAGCAAGTGCTAAAAGTAGTGAAAACAACGATTAAAACCTCATTATACCGATTAAAACCAGAAGTTAAAAAAATGGCTTTTAATAACAGTTTAAAACCTGCCTATCATAAACCTATCAGTGAAAATGAGAAAAATCATTGGTTTTATTAATACTTATATACCCCGTAAAAAAGGATAGATAAAAAATATGAATTGGTTAACCAGACAATCTATTTTCCAAAAGGAACCAACTTTAATAACATTTTCAACCGGTGAATAAACGCTTTCATAAACCAGTTAAATAATCATTTATGAAAAACAGAATAACAAAATCCGCAAATAAATAATTTAACCGAATACGAACTGGATGACTTACAGCGTTATTGCATTGAATTTGTTATGCAACGCTGCGATACATTGAATACGCCCATTTAAACTTGTTTTACACTATCTTATCCCGTTTAATAACATTGATTT
The DNA here is from genome assembly GCF_025384845.1 of Photorhabdus temperata. Classification (NCBI taxonomy): domain Bacteria; kingdom Pseudomonadati; phylum Pseudomonadota; class Gammaproteobacteria; order Enterobacterales; family Morganellaceae; genus Photorhabdus; species Photorhabdus temperata. The sequence goes on from NZ_JAJAFX010000012.1 coordinate 19,768, forward strand.
TCTACCGTTTAATTTAAATCATGTCTCTTTTTATACCTTAAATGTGATTTAACGCTAAAATCAAGTTATATCATTATTTTCCAAAGCTATTTTAATAATTTATTAACGATTAAATATCCATTTAATCATAGATAATTAATCCACCAGACTTTTCACCATTGTTGATATAATAAGACGTTATTAAATTGGTTTACAGATTTATTTAAACATCATTTAAATAGATGTCGATCGACAAGCTATTTTTTTCAGTGATTAGTTAGCTAAGGATAAAAAAACAGATGCCCATTAATACCCGTTTTTGAAAGATACAGAGTAACTAAAAACGGCTTATTCCCTATCATGTTTAATTTATTTATCAACAACGTTATCCTTCTCTTATTTTACATTTACCAGCCCTGCCATAACCATTTAAAAGCACGAAAATAGAGATATTAAAGCTTTTGTATAAAAGACGGATTTAACTATAAATGAAATTTTTAAAATACTATTGATTATATTTAATCGAAGTCTATTAAACGTTAACAGAAAATTGAAAAAATTAGCAAAAAAAGATATTATTCGAAAAAACATAAAAGGGTGTTTTTATACCATCAGGCTATTTACAGATTGATTTATGAAGATAAAAGACTTATAAAAACTGTTCATCATTGCCAGTAAAACAACGTCAGTAAAGATAAAAAGTGAATATAATCAATGTTTAATTAAACGTAAAATACAATATACCATGATGATTAAATTTAATAAAAAATAAGTGCTAAAAGTAGTGAAAACAACGGTTAAAACCTTATTATACCGATTAAAACCAGAGGTTAAAAAAATAACTTTTAATAACAGTTTAAAACCTGCCTATCATAAACCTATCAGTGAAAATAATAAAAAGCATTGATTTTATTAATGTTTATATACCCCGTAAAAAAGACAAATAAGAATATTAAATAGGTTAATCAACCTCAGCTCTGCTTAAGAACAGAGATTTCAGAAGCACGTAGATTCAGACTCGATCTTATCGCTTGGCATGTAAATGTGCCGCTTCTATTATGCGTTTCGTGCATTGGCTCAAGCATTTTTATGCCGATAACGTATCAATAGTCAGTTTGTCAGACATTTGTTCAAGCTCAGTCCGGTGATTTTCATCACCGTTTCACGGTCAATACTTATACTTCGGTGACTGTTCTGACAGTCACCGTAAGATCCTCTTTTAACATGAGTCATTGAATACTGATTAAGAACTCTCAGCACGCGTTAGTGGCGTATTTGCTCAAGCTCGTTCTGGCTCAACCCAGTCGTTTTCATTATCGTTTCACGGTCGACACCCATGTCCATCATCGCCCACGCGACTTTCAGGATCCCCTGCTTTTCACCTTTATGCAATCCTTCTTGGAGTCCTTCCCGACGCCCTTCCTGCAATCCTTCCTGCAATCCTTCCTGACGCCCTTCTTGACGCCCTTCCTGACGTGCTTTATGTTCCAATCTTTGTGCTATTGTCATCAGTACCTCCTCATACCTCGGGGACTGTTCTGCCAGTCGCCGGATAAAACCCTCTGGATCGGCGGTATCTCCCGCCTGTAATAAGTAGTTTAGCACGCTTTTTAGCTGTTCATCCGTATAGTAATCATACGTCAGCAGTATGACCAACTCTTGCAGCAGCTCCGCCATATCTCGCTGCCGGATATGCTTTTGCACTATTTCCAGTAGTGCGACCCGTTTATGCGTCAGAATTTCATCGTCGGGGATTACCGTCACATCTACCAGCGGGAAGGGACCGGAATAGATTTCCTTCGCCAGAGCCGGATCATCAAAGCAGTCGAGCCAATTGGTACTCCAGGGATACGGCTGTATTTTCCCGTGATAAAACAATACCGGAATGACCAGCGGCAATTTTTCATGTCCCTGCTCCAGATGCCGTTGCATGGCTGAAATACCGTAACGTAGCAATCGAAATGCCATCATTTTGTCCGGGGAACTCTGGTGTTCGATCACGCAATACACGTAACCGTCACCCCGCGCCGTTTTCAATGAATACAAAATGTCGGAATAATGCGCCCGCAGATTGTCTTCAATAAACGATCCTGATTCCAACCGCAATGTATCCAGATCACAAACCGCCCGTAATTTAGCAGGCAAATGAATCTCCAGGAAGTCTCTGGCCGTATCGATATGACTTAAAAACTTTTTAAAAACAGAATCATGTGGCGTTGGTGTGTTTTTTCTTTTCATCGGTGAATGGTAGCACATTTTCTTTTATATTGAAGGAATATTAAGCAAGAAACCGGGCTGACGGAGATGTCTTACATTTTCTTTGACAAAAATGTTGATCGTATCTCAGATACTTTCATTTCCTTCTTAAGCGAAATTCAGGTTAATCAGATAATATATTAAAACAACAACCAACTTTAATAACGTTTTCAACAGGGGAATAAATTTTTTCATAAACCAGTTAAACAATTTCTCATGAAAAATCCGGTATAAACAATATATACCGGATTATCACGACAACATTAAATTATCCAATACTCCTTAATATATCAGTATGATAGCGCCTCCCCATTACAACTGATTGCCAGCACCCTATTCAGAGCCTGAGCTAAAGCAGTTTTATGTTCATTATCCTCTAACACACTAAAATGGTTACCCGGTATCGCAATCAGTTGAAGCGAAGCATCAGGTATTATCTGCTCCCAGCCCAGCGATGGCTCTATACTTAGACGTTCCGGCTCTTCATCCGCCATAAAAGAGATAGAGGGTGAAGGTTCCATTGCATAAAACTGATGCAGCGTTACCGCCAATGCCTGCGGATCATAATCTCTCACCATCTGCGCATAACTCTCTATCTGCTCCCAACGTTTTGCGATTAAATCAGCGCACAGATTTGCCGGATATAACGCCAATTCTTGTGCCGCTTCAATAAACTGCACTAAATTCAATTCATCAATTTGCCGATACAACTCCGCCATCTCTTGGGTCCGCTCTTCCCCTGATTGCCTTGCTAACTCGATAAAGAATTGATGTTTAGACGGCATTTTCTGCGGCCCAAAATAGTGAGGAGCCGGCGTATCAATCAATCCCAGGAAATTCACTTTCTCACCGGCATGTAACAACCTCTCGGCAATAGCATAAGCCAATATGCCGCCGGAAGAGTAACCGCCCAGCCGGTACGGGCCTTCCGGTTGAACCGCTTTTATCAAGCTGATCATTCTGGCAGCTTGCGCCTCCATCATCGACATCGGTTCTTCATTGATGGATGACCAGGGCAGTGCATAAATCGGGTAACCTGGCTGAATCTGTTGAGCCAATCCAAAGACATAAGAGTAGTCGCCCATTCCGCTAGGCACAAAGAACAGCGGCAACCCTGTTCCGTCAGATCGCACCGATATAGCACCATTTTGTGGCTGAGATAGAGAATCTGAGGTGATTTTTGCTGTCAATTCAGCCAACACTGGGAATTGGAACAACGCATTTAATGTGCAAGCCAAACCCCGGCCAGCAGCAAGATTTATCATTCGCATAGCGAGCAGTGAGTGACCGCCCAGCACGAAGAAGTTGTCATGACGGCTAATCTGCTCAATCCCCAGTAATTCACGCCAAATCGCTGCCAATACGGTTTCCGTTTCACCTTGGGGCGCTTCATAAACCTGACGGGCAAAGGCTTCATTATCCAGTGCCGGTAGCACCCGGCGATCCAGTTTACCGTTCGGGGTCAGTGGAAGTGCATCCAGACGCACAAACGCCGCTGGCACCATATAGTCAGGTAACATGGCACTCAGGTGGCTACGCAGGCGATTAGCCAATCCCTCCTCCGCTGGCGCCACCACATAAGCGACCAAACGTTTATCCTGCCCTTCACCCAACGCCAGCACCACCGATTCACTCACCGCAGGATGCTCCGCTAACCGGGCCTCAATTTCACCGGATTCAATCCGGAAACCGCGAATTTTCACCTGTTGGTCGCTACGGCCTAAGAATTCCAAATTGCCGTCCGGCAGGTAACGGACTAAATCCCCAGTGCGGTACATTCTCGCCTCCGGGTTATCGCTAAAGGGATCGATAAGGAAACGTTCAGCGGTCAATTCAGGGCGATTGAGATAACCCCGCGCTACACCGGCCCCGCCAATATACAACTCCCCCATCGCGCCTAACGGTACTGGCTGACCATGACCATCCAGCAGATAAACCCGCGTGTTGGCAGTCGGACGGCCGATAGGGATCAACGCCGCCGTATAATCTGACGGGCAACGCCAGCTGGTGGCGCACACGGTGATCTCCGTCGGGCCATACGCATTGAACAGAGTTGCTTTTCCCCTCAACGCTTGTATTAGCGCCGCACTGGGGGCTTCACCGCCCAATATCAATGTCGGTTTTATCGTTATCTCTGATAAATTGGCACCTTCCCGAAGCAGTGCCGGTGTGACACAAGCGTGCGTCACCGCCTGTTCTTCCAGATAATGCCAGAGGCGACCGGGGTCCTGGCGGACAATATCAGCAGGAATAACTAAAGTCGCCCCACCAGCCAGCACCATCATAATTTCCCAGACACTGGCATCGAAGCCCAATGAGGCAAACTGCAACATCCGGCTATCCGCGCCAATGCCAAACTGGGCAATTTTATCCAGAGTCAGGTTGACCAGCCCTCGATGTTCGACCATCACCCCTTTTGGTGTGCCCGTCGAGCCGGAGGTGTAAATCACATACGCCAAGTGCTGTGAGGTTAATCCAGATATCTGTGGGTTACTTTCCGGCTGGTCAGGCAGAATATTCGGATCCAGTACGGTCAGCGCAGCCAACGCCTCTGCGCCTAATGCCGCACGCCCGACATTATCCGCCAACAACATCGCAGGCGCGGCATCAGTCAGAATATGGACCATACGCTCACCCGGGTAAGCGGGATCCAGCGGCACATAGGCGCCACCCGCCTTCAATACCGCCAACACCCCGGCCACCATCGCCGGTGAACGTGACACGCAAATCGCCACCCGCTGATCCGGCGCCACACCCAAGGCAATCAGTTGGTAAGCCAGCCGGTTAGCCCAGGCATTCAGTTCTGCATAACTGAGCGTCTGGTTTTCATACACCAATGCTGTGGCATCCGGGTTTTTCTCCACCTGCTGCTCAAACAACTGATGAATACATAACTGGTCAAGATACGCGGTTTCCGTCGTATTCCAGCTCTTTAGCAGCAATGTACACTCCGTTTCAGGCAGAATGTTTAGTGCCCGAACTGGTATTTCCGGGGCCTGTTCAAGTGCCTCTACCAGACTCTCCAGCGCCTGCTGCATATACCCACATACCCGTTCCGGATCAAACGGCTGCACCACCTGAGCCGTCAGCCCCAGTGCGTCGCCAAAATCCTCCACCGACAGCACAAACGGATAGTTAGTCCGCTCCTGTCCGCCCAGAAATTCAATATCGCTGATGGGTTCATCCGACTCTGTTGGCAATGCATTATGTCGATAGTTCAGCAAGCTACTAAAGAGTGGGATCTCCCCCTGAACACCACTGCAACGCTGGACCAACGCCAATGAAGCGTGTTCATGTTCTAATAATCCAGCAAGTCGGGTATGGGCTGCCTGTACGCTGTCCCGTACCGGCGTATCATTGATATCCAACCGCAGCGGCAAGGTATTGATGAACAATCCCATGCCGCTGTCAGCGCCGTCCCCTGCCTGCATCCGTCCAAACAGCACAGTGCCGAACACCACTTTCTCCTGACCACTGGTACGCGATAACACCTGTGCCCAAGCCAGATGGCACAAGGCGGCCAAACTCACGCCCAAACGTCTGGCCTGACCACGCAAATGATCATTCAGCGCAGCCGTCAGCATCCGGTGAGATTCCGTCACCTGCGAACCATCACGATGCACCTCCGTCAGCCCAAAAGGCAGTGTGGGTTCATCTACCTCTGCTAACATATTGGTAAAGAAACGAGTATGCGCTTCCTGATTGACATCAAGCCGGGCCTGAGCCACCAGATTGCGGAAAGGAACTGGAGCCGGCAAACTCGCTTCCTGACCGTCAAGATACGCCTGCACCTCTCGATCCATCACATCCAGCGTCGTATGGTCACCAATCAGGTGATGCTGCAATTGCAATACAATCCAACGGCCATCAGTTTCCGGCACCACGATAAAACGCAACAACGGTGCCTGGCTCAAATCGAGACGATAATGATGTGGATCAAAGCGTTGAACCAATTGCTCGCTGATCGCCCCGTCATCCGGGTCCAGCGTCAATTCAGTCACTGATAAAAGTACCTGACGCAAAACTACCTGCGCCGGCATCGATAATCCTTGCCAGATAAACGCGGTACGCAGGATATCGTGCCGGTCAACCACTTGTTGAATCGCCGTCAGATAACGATCCAGCAAAGCACGGTCAGCCAAGGCTACTTGACCAGCCAATAGGTACGGATCACCTGAGTTTGTCAGCAGATGGTGGAACAAAATCCCCTCCTGCAACGGTGACAACGCATAGATATCCTGAATATTGGTCACCCCGCCCGGTACTTGCCCAACGATAAGATCAATGTCAGCCTGAGTCAGATCAATCAACGGCAGCAACTCTGGTGTCAATACCGTCGTATCCGGTGTAATCCGGTTTTCAGGCACCTGAGTTTCACGATGTTGAGCCACAGACTGAGCCAAGACACAAAGTGTTTGATGCTGGAATAGTGTTTGCACCGAGACAGCCAAACCAATACGCCGCAAGCATTCAATCATCCGGACAACCAGCAACGAGTGGCCTCCCAACGCAAAGAAATTGTCATGCCGGCTAATTTGTTCAATCCCCAGTAATTCACGCCAAATCGTCGCCAGTGCAGTTTCTATCTCGCCTTGCGGGGCCTCATAGACCTGACGGGCAAAAGCTTCCTGCCCGGGCGCAGGCAACGCCTGGCGATCCAATTTACCGTTCGGCGTTAACGGGAAGGCGTCCAGACGCACAAACGCCGCCGGCACCATGTAATCAGGTAAAACGGCACTCAGGTGGCTACGCAGGTGATTAGCCAGCCCCTCCTCCTCTGGCGCCACCACATAAGCGACCAAACGTTTATCCTGCCCTTTCCCCAATCCCAACACAACAGATTCACTTACCGCCGGATATTCCATCAACCGGACCTCAATTTCACCGGGTTCAATCCGGAAACCACGAATTTTCACCTGTTGGTCGTTACGCCCCAGGAATTCCAAATTGCCGTCTGGCCGATAACGAGCCAAATCCCCGGTTCGATACATGCGCGCATCCGGTTTATCGCTAAAAGGATCAACCAGGAAGCGTTCAGCGGTCAACTCGGGACGATTGAGATAACCTCGCGCTACACCCGCCCCTCCAATATACAGTTCTCCCACGGCCCCCAACGGTACGGGCTGACCATAGGTGTCCAGCAGATAAACCCGCGTGTTAACTATCGGCTGCCCAATCGGTACCCATTCACCCATATAGTCTGACGGGCAACGCCAGGTCGTAGCGCAGACCGTCGTTTCCGTCGGTCCATACGCATTGAACAGCGTTACCTTCCCCTTCAGAGCCTGGAGCAACACAGTACTCAGGGCTTCACCCGCCAGTACCAATGTGGGTTTTATCGTTATCGCCGGCAAATCAATCCCCTCCCGCAGCAACGCGGGCGTCAGACAAGCGTGCGTTACCGCCTGCTCTTCCAGATAATGCCAGAGACGGTATGGATCCTGACGAACCGCGTCGGCAGGGATAATTAAGCTTGCTCCCCCACTCAGCGCTATCATGATTTCCCAAACACTGGCATCAAAGCCAAAGGAAGCAAACTGCAACATCCGGCTAGTTACACGCATGTCAAGCCGGCTAACTTGTGCCAGCGCCAGATTACTCACACCACGATGCTCCACCATCACCCCTTTTGGCATACCGGTAGAACCGGAAGTGTAAATCACATACGCCAAATGCTGTGGAGTCAATGCAGGAACCTGCGGGTTACTCTCCGGCTGATCAGGCAGGATATTCGGGTCAAGCACGGTCAGCACAGCCAATCCCTCCGCCCCCAACACCGCATACCCAACACTATCCGCCAGCAAAATAGTCGGCGCGGCATCATTCAGGATATGCGCCAGACGTTCACCCGGGTAAGTTGGGTCCAGCGGCACATAAGCCCCACCCGCTTTAAGTACCGCCAGTAATCCCGCTACCATTGCCGGTGAACGCGCCACACAAATTGCCACCCGTTGATCCGGTACGACACCCAGTGCAATCAGCTGATGCGCCAACCGGTTAACCCAAGTGTTCAATTCGGTATAACTGAGGTTCTGCCCTTCATACACTAACGCTATCGCGTCAGGGTTTTTCTCCACCTGTTGTTCAAACAATTGATGAAAACATAACTGCTCAGGATACGCGGTTTCCGTGGCATTCCAGGTCTCCAGCAACAGTTTTCGTTCTGCTTGCGGTAACATGTTCAGTGTCCGTACCGGGGTCTCAGGGGCTTGTTCAAGCGCTTCTGCCAGGCTTTCCAACGCTTGCTGCATGTATCCGCACATCCTGTCCGGATCAAACGGCTGCACCACCTGAGCCGTCAGCCCCAGCGCTTCACCAAAATCTTCCACTGACAGTGCCAGTGGGTAGTTGGTCCGCTCCTGTCCGCCAAAGGCTTCAATATCACTGATGATTTCGTCCGACGTTTCCGGCAAGGCATTATGCCGATAGTTCAACAAGCTGTTAAACAGTGGGATCTCCCCCTGTATACCGCTGCAACGCTGGGCCAGCGCCAGTGACGCATGTTCATGATCCAGCAATCCCGCTAACCGGCTATGGGCTGTCAGTACACTGTCCCGTACTGGGGTATCATCCATATCCAGCCGCAACGGCAAGGTATTGATAAACAGCCCCATGCCGCTGTCAGAACCGTCTCCCGCCCGCATCCGGCCAAACAGCACGGTGCCGAACACCACTTTTTCCTGATCGCAGGTACGCGATAGTACCTGCGCCCAAGCCAGATGGCACAAGGCGGCCAAACTCACGCCCAAATGCCGGGCCTGACCGCGCAAACGGTCATTCAGTTCGGTTGTCAGCATCCGATGCGATTCCGTCACCTGTGAACCATCACGATGCACCTCCGTCAGCCCGAACGGCAGTGTCGGTTCATCGACCTCAGCTAACATATTGGTAAAGAAACGGATGTGTTCTTCCTGACTGACACCAAGTCGGGCCTGAGCCACCAGATTGCGGAAAGGAACCGGCGCAGGTAAACGTGCTTCCTGACCGGCAAGATACGCCCGCACTTCCCGATCCATCACTTCCATCGTCGAATGGTCACCAACCAGATGATGCTGCTGTTCCAGCAAGAGCCAACGCCCCCCTTCTTCCTGTGCCATCATAAAGCGCAACAGCGGCGCCTGCCCCAAATCCATACGATGATGACGCGGGTCAAAACGCCAGGCCAGTTGAGCACTGATTGGCCCGTCAGAGGGGATTAACTTCAGTTCAGTGACTAACAAAGGAGCCTGACGCAAAACCACCTGCGCCGGTGCAGATAATCCTTGCCAGATAAACGCGGTCCGTAAGATATCGTGCCGGTCAACCACCTGTTGAACCGCCGCCAGATAATTATCCAGCAAAGAGCGATCAGCAAAGGCCATCTGATCAGCCAACAGGTACGGATCACCTTCATCTGCCAGCAGATGGTGGAACAAAATCCCCTCCTGCAACGGCGACAACGCATAAATATCCTGAATATTTTCCATTCCGCCCGGCACTTGCCCGACGATCAGATCAATTTCAGGCTGGGTCAGATTAATCAACGGCAGCAGATCCGGTGTCAGTACCGTCATATCCGCTGTAATGCGGTTTTCAGGGACCTGAATTTCACGATGCTGAGCCAGAGACTGAGCCAAAACATGGAGTGTCTGATGCTGGAATAGCGTTTGCACCGAGACACCCAGACCAATACGCCGCAGGGATTCAATCATCCGGACAACCAGCAACGAATGACCGCCCAGAGCAAAGAAATTGTCATACCGGCTAATCTGTTCAACCCCCAGCAATTCACGCCAAATCACCGCCAGGGCAGTTTCCATCTCGCCTTGCGGCGCTTGGTAAACCTGACGGGCAAACGCGTCCTCGCCCGGTGCCGGCAACGCCCGGCGATCCAATTTACTATTCGGCGTTAATGGCAAGCCATCCAAGCGCACAAAAGCGGACGGTAGCATGTAGTCAGGCAACAACGCACTCAGATGTTCACGCAGACGGTTAACCAATCCGTCATCCGCTGGCGCCACCACATAGGCGACCAGACGCTTATCCTGCCCTTCTCCCAACGCCAGCACGACAGATTCACTCACCGCAGGGTGTTCCAATAACCGGGTTTCAATTTCACCCAGTTCAATACGGAAGCCTCGAATCTTCACCTGATGGTCATTACGGCCCAGGAACTCCAGATTGCCATCCGGCAGGTAACGGGCCAAATCCCCAGTCCGGTACATGCGCGCATCCGGGTTGTCACTGAACGGATCCACCAGGAAACGTTCCGCGGTCAATTCTGGCCGGTTCAGATAACCCCGCGCCACACCCGCCCCGCCAATATACAATTCCCCCACCACGCCCAACGGCACAGGACAGCCAAACTTATCCAGTAAATAAAGCCGGGTATTGGCAAGCGGGCGACCAATCGTCGGGTAAGGATGCGCCGGCTCTATGCAGGCCAGCGTCGCATCCACGGTGCATTCGGTTGGACCGTAGACGTTATAAGCCGTCAGTTGCGGTATACTGGCTACCGCCTGCCAGGTTTGTACTGATATAGGCTCACCGCCAATCAGCAGCGTCAACGCTTTTTGATGCTGATGCAAACCCGCTGCCAACAACATCTCTAATTGCATTGGCGTACAATCCAGCACATCAAGATTTGTCCTGGCTAAAAATTGCAATAAGGCCGCACTATCGGCGCGCACATCTTGTGGAACAATCACCAGCGTGTAGCCATTCAACAGGCCAAGTATGTTTTGCAATGCCGCATCAAAGGAAATACTGGCGTTCAGGCTAACCCGGTAAGGGGCCGGTGAAGATGCAAATGCGCGGGCTGTCAGCGTTCCATGTAAATTCAACAAAGAGCGATGCTCAACCATAACACCCTTCGGTGTACCGGTAGAGCCGGAAGTGTAAATCACATAGGCCAAATGACGGGAAGTTAGCGCAGGTATCTGTGGATTACGGTCTGACTGGTCAGGCAAAAGATTAGGATCGAGTACCGTCAGTCCGGCCAGCGCTTCCCTGCCCAGTACCGCACATCCCGCCTCATCCGCCAGTATCACTGACGGTGCAACATCATTCAGGATATGCCCCAGACGTTCACCCGGATAAGCCGGGTCTAACGGCACGTAGGCGCCGCCCGCTTTCAGCACCGCCAGCAATCCGACCACCATTGCCAATGAACGCGACACGCAAATCGCCACCGGCTGGTCCGGTGCTACGCCCAGTGCAATCAGCTGATGCGCCAGCCGGTTAGCACGGGTGTTCAGTTCGGTATAACTGAGCGTCTGCCCTTCATACACTAACGCTGTCGCGTCAGGGGTTTTCTCCACCTGTTGTTCAAACAGCTGATGAATACACCATTGGTCTGGATATGCGGTTTCCGTGGCATTCCAAGTTTTCAGCAACAATGTACGCTCCGCTTCCGGCAAAATTTCCAGCTGCCGGACCGGTGTTTCCGGGTCCTGTTCAAGCGCCTCGATCAGGCTTTCCAGCGCCTGCTGCATGTAGCCACATATCTTTTCCGGATCAAACGGTTGTACCACCTGAGCCGTCAGCCCCAGTGCGTTGCCAAAATCTTCCACTGACAGAGAAAACGGATAGTTGGTTCGTTCCTGCGCGTCAAGGAATTCAATACCGCTGATGAATTCATCCGAGGCCGCCAGCGGCGTATTATGCCGGTAGTTCAGCAACGCATTGAACAGGGGTGTGCCACTGGCTACCCCACTGCAACGTTGAGCCAGCACCAATGAGGCATGTTCATGCTCCAGCAACCCCGATAACCGGGTATGAGCAGCCTGTACGCTGTCCCGTACCGGGGTTTCATCCATATCCAACCGCAACGGCAAGGTATTAATAAACAGCCCCATGCCATTGTCGGCACCTTCGCCGGCCTGCATCCGGCCAAATAGCACCGTGCCAAACACCACTTTCTCCTGACCACTGGTGCGCGATAGCACCTGCGCCCAGGCCAGATGGCACAGGGTTGCTAAACTCACGCCCAAATATTTGGCCTGACTACGCAAACGATCATTCAGTGCCGCCGTCAGCATCTGGTGAGATTCCGTCACCAACGAACCATCACGATGCACCTCCGTCAGTCCAAATGGCAGTGTTGGTTCATCGACCTCCGCCAACATCTCGGTAAAGAAACGGGTATGCTCTGCCTGACTGATGCCAAGCCGGGCTTGAGCCACCAGATTGCGGAAAGGAACCGGGACAGGCAAACTCTCTTCCTGACCGGTAAGATACGCCTGTACTTCACTGTTCAGCACTTCCAGTGTGGTGTGGTCGCCAATCAGGTGATGCTGCTGTTCCAGTAAGATCCAACGTCCCTCTTCTTCCTGTGCAATGATAAAACGCAGCAGCGGTGCCTGATCCAGATCTATACGATGATGACACGGGTCAAAACGCCGGGTTAACTGGTCACTGATCGCGCCGTCAGCCGGATCCAGTGTCAGTTCAGTCACCGACAAGGTCGCCTGACGCCAGACCACCTGTGCCGGTACGGATAATCCTTGCCAGATAAACGCCGTACGCAAGATATCGTGCCGATTAACCACCTGTTGAACCGCTACCAAATAACTGTCCAGTAGAGCGCGGTCAGCAAAGGCCATCTGACTGGTCAACAGATAGGGATCACCTTCGTCTGCCAGCAGGTGGTGGAACAAAATCCCCTCCTGCAACGGCGATAACCCATAGATATCCTGAATATTGACCATTCCGCCCGGCACTTGACCGACGATCAGATCAATTTCAGGCTGTGTCAGGTCAATCAATGGCAGCAGATCCGGTGTCAGCACCGTCATATCCGCTGTAATGCGGTTTTCAGGTATTTGGATTTCACGCTGTTGAGCCACAGACTGAGCCAGAACACGCAGTGTCTGATGTCGGAATAGTGTTTGTACCGATACGCCCAAACCAATACGCCGCAGGGATTCAATCATCCGGACAACCAACAACGAATGACCACCCAGCGCAAAGAAATTGTCATGCCGGCTAATCTGCTCAACCCCCAGCAATTCACGCCAAATAGACGCCAGTGCAGTTTCTATCTCGCCTTGCGGCGCTTGGTAAACCTGACGGGCAAAAGCCTCCTCTCCCGGTGCCGGTAACGCCCGGCGATCGAGTTTGCCATTCGGCGTCAGCGGGAAAGCATCCAACTGAACAAAGGCCGCCGGGACCATATAGTCAGGCAACATGGCGCTCAGATGTTCTCGCAGACGGTTAATCAACCCGTCATCCGCTTCCGCCACCACATAAGCCACCAGACGCTTATCCGGTCCCTCTCCCAACGCCAGCACCGCGGCTTCTTGCACCGCAGGATATTCCACCAGCCGGGCCTCAATTTCACCCGGTTCAATCCGGAAACCCCGAATTTTGACCTGTTGATCATTACGGCCCAGAAATTCCAGATTACCGTCCGGCAGGTAACGGGCTAAATCCCCGGTCCGATACATGCGCGCATCCGATTGTTGACTAAACGGATCAACTAGGAAACGTTCCGCGGTCAATTCAGGGCGATTGAGATAACCACAGGCAACCCCATCTCCGCCGACATAAATCTCACCGGTCACACCCAATGGCACCGGTTGACCATCAGCATCCAACAGATAAATTTGCGTGTTGGCTATTGGCCGGCCAATCGGGATCCTCGTCGCTCCCTGTGGTAACGCCGTAATACGGTAGGTGGTGGTAAAGGTGGCGCCTTCACTCGGGCCATAGCCATTCAATAATTGTTGTGGCGGGCTATCATGCAGAACCCGGGCAATGACATGCGGATCAAGTACATCTCCGCCGACAATCAGGATCCTGAGCTGCGGGAAAACCGGAGACAACGCTGTCGCCAGCCGGTTAAACAGCCCGACACTCAGCCACAACACCGTAATGCGATGAACCTGCAATGCCTGAACAAACTCTTTGGGCGTCAGCACAGTCGCGTGATCAATCACCACCAGCGCACCGCCGTTAAGCAACGGCGCCCAGACTTCAAACGTACTGGCATCGAAAGCCGGATTAGTGGTAAAAGCAACCCGATCATTCCGCCCGATTTCAGCATAATCATTCTTGATGACCAGCCGGACTACCGCACGATGAGGCACAACCACGCCTTTGGGCATACCGGTCGAGCCGGAGGTGTACATAACATACGCTGACCCAGCACTGGAACACGGTAAATCAGGATTGAGGCTATCTTTCGCCTTAATGGTATCGGTCTCACCGGAGAGGCGAAACAGAGGAACAGACAGGCCAAGCGGAATCTCAGATTGCGCATCGGTGATCAACAACTTAGCGGAGCAATCGTTCATCAACCAGACTTTCCGCTCGTCTGGCACTCGGGGATCGACAGGAACATAAACGGCTCCAATCTTAAGAATAGCCAACTGGGCCACCACCAGTTCGATAGAGCGTTCTAACAGAACCGCCACGTGCTCATTCCGGTTAATTCCCTGCTCAATCAGTTGGCGGGCCAGGTGGTTAGCACAGGCATTCAATTCTGCATAGTTAAGAATCTTATCTCCCGCGATCAACGCCGGCGCCGTTGGCGTTTTCTCCACCTGTTGTTCAAATAATTGATGAATGCATAACTGGTCAGGGTACACGGTTTCCGTCGCATTCCAGCTTTTCAGCAACAGTGTACGCTCCGCTTCCGGCAAAATTTCCAACCGCCGTACCGGTGTTTCTGGAGCCTGTTCAAGTGTCTCCACCAAACTTTCCAGCGCCTGTTGCATGTACCCGCATATTCTTTCCGGATCAAGCGGCTGTACCACCTGAGCCGTCAGCCCCAGAGCTTCACCAAAATCCTCTACCGATAGCACTAACGGATAGTTAGTCCGCTCCTGTCCATCCAAAAATTCAATACCGCCGACGAGTTCATCCGACGTTGCCGACAGGGCATTATGCCGATAATTCAACAGACTGCTAAAGAGGGGGATCTCGCCCTGCACACTGCTGCAACGCTGGGCCAGCGCCAATGAAGCGTGTTCATGCGCTAATAATCCGGCAAGCTGGGTATGGGCGGCCTGCACGCTGTCCCGTACTGGTGTATCATCCATATCCAGACGCAGCGGCAAGGTATTGATAAATAATCCCATACCGCTGTCAACACCGTCCCCCGCCTGCATCCGTCCAAATAACACAGTGCCGAACACCACTTTCTCCTGACCGCTGGTGCGCGACAATACCTGCGCCCAAGCCAGATGACACAGCGCCGCCAAACTCACACCCAAACGCCGGGCCTGACTACGTAAACGGTCATTCAGTGAAGTCATCAACATCCGATATGATTCCGTCACCTGTGAACCATCACGATGCACCTCCGTCAGCCCAAACGGCAGTGTCGGTTCATCTATCTCAGCTAACATCCCGGTAAAGAAACGGGTGTGCTCTGCCTGACTGACACCGAGCCGGGCCTGCGCCACCAGATTGCGGAAAGGAACCGGAGCAGGCAAACGCGCTTCCTGACCAGCAAGATACACCTGCACTTCACGATCCATGACTTCCATCGTCGAGTGGTCGCCAATCAGATGATGCTGATGTTCCAGCAGGATCCAGCGTTCTCCTTCTTCCTGTGCCATCATAAAACGCAGCAGCGGCGCTTGTCCCAGATCCATACGATGCTGACGTGGATCAAAACGCTGAGTTAACTGATCACTGATCGGCCCATCAGCAGACGTTAACTTCAGTTCAGTAACCGATAAGGTCGCCTGACGCAAAACCACCTGCGCCGGTACGGATAATCCTCGCCAGATAAACGCAGTCCGCAGGATATCGTGCCGGTCAACCACCCGTTGAACCGCCGCCAGATAACTGTCTAACAGAGCACGGTCAGCAAAGGTCATTTGACCGGTCAACAGGTATGGATCGCCTTCGTTTGCCAGCAGATGGTGGAACAAAATCCCCTCCTGCAACGGCGACAACCCATAGATATCCTGAATATTTTCAATCCCACCCGGTACTTTCTCGACGATCAGATCAATGTCAGGCTGGGTCAGGTTAATCAGCGGCAGCAGATCTGGCGTCAACACCGTCGTATCCGATGTAATCCGGTTTTCCGGTATTTGGATTTCATGGTGCTGCGCCAGAGACTGAGCCAGAGCATGGAGTGTCTGATGCCGGAACAGCGTTTGCACTGAAACACCCAGACCAATACGCCGCAGAGATTCAATCATCCGGACAACCAGCAATGAATGGCCGCCCAGGGCAAAGAAATTGTCATGCCGGCTAACCTGTTCAACCCCCAATAACTGGCTCCAAATCACCGCCAGCGCAGTTTCTATCTCACCTTGTGGCGCTTGGTAAACCTGACGGGCAAAAGCGTTATCTCCCGGCGCCGGCAGCGCCCGGCGATCCAGTTTGCCATTTGGCGTCAGCGGGAAAGCATCCAACTGAACAAAGGCCGCCGGGACCATATAATCCGGCAACATGGCGCTCAGGTGGCTGCGCAGGCTATTAGCCAGTTCGTCATCCGTTTCCGCGACCACATAAGCCACCAAACGCTTATCCTGTCCCTCACCCAAAGCCAGCACAACAGCTTCACTCACCGCAGGGTGTTCCACCAGCCGGGTTTCAATTTCCCCCGGCTCAATGCGGAAACCGCGGATTTTCACCTGATGGTCATTACGGCCCAGGAATTCTAGATTGCCGTCCGGCAGATAGCGGGCCAAATCCCCGGAACGATACATCCGGGCACCGGATACCAAGCTAAAGGGATCCGGCATAAAATGCCCGGCGCTCAGTTCTGGCCGGTTAAGATAACCGCGCGCCACCCCGACGCCGCCAATATACATTTCGCCGGTGCAGCCCAATGGTACCGGCTGACCATAGGGGTCCAGCAGGTAAACACAGGTATTTTTCACTGGCCGACCGATAGAACGCGTATCTTCCGGCGATAATATCGCCTTACAGGTGGCAATCACGGTATTTTCAGTCGGACCATAGGTATTTAACAGCTGTGGACGATAGGCTTTCTGGGCAAACCACGCCTGAACCGCGCTCTTCTGTACCGCCTCACCCCCAATAATGATTAACCTGAGGCACTCCGGTAGCGGTAATGCCGCCAGTTCAGACCAAAACAGCGTCGGCAAAGACATCACCGTAATACGATGTTGCCGGATTAAGGCAATAAATTCTTGTACCGAAGCCAGCCAGCTATCATCACGTATCACCAGCGTCGCGCCATGAGATAATGACGAGAAAAATTCTTCGATCGACGCATCAAAAGCAAAAGAGGAGAATTGCAACACCCGGTCTTGCGCCGTCACCGCGTAGGTTTCATTAAAACCTAAACTGCGCTGATAAATCGCCTGATGTTCTATCGTCACCCCTTTTGGTTGCCCGGTTGAACCGGAGGTGTAAATCACATAGGCCAGATGCTGTGGCGTCAACGCCGGCACCAGAGGATTACTGCCCGGCTGGTCAGGCTGAACATTCGGATCCAGTACTATCAATTCTGCCAGTGCTTGCTCTCCTAATACTGCCCGTCCGGTTTTATCCGCCAGTACTATCACCGGTTTGGCATCATTCAGGATATGCGTCAGACGTTCAACCGGATAGGCGGTATCCAGTGGTACATAGGCCCCACCCGCTTTCAGCACCGCCAGCAACCCTACCACCATTGCCGGGGAACAAGACACGCAAATCGCCACCCGTTGATCCGGTGCAACCCCCAGCGCTATCAGTTGATGGGCCAGACGGTTAGCCCGGGTATTCAGTTCCGCATAACTGAACGTCTGCTCTTGATACACCAGCGCCGCAGCATCCGGCGTTTTCTCTGCCTGTTGTTCAAATAATTGATGAATGCACAATGGATCAGGGTACTCGATTTCCGGCGTGTTGCCGATTGCCAACAACAACTTACGCTCTGCCGGCGTCAGGATATCGATTTCCCCGATCCGCTGCTGAACATTTGCAGCCATCGCTTGCAGCACCGTATGCAAATATCCGATGTGTCGTTCGATTGTCGGTTGATCAAACAGGGCGGTTGCATAATCGAGATAACCGATAATCCGGCCCTCTACTTCCGACAAGATCAGCTCCAGATCAAACTTAACGATATCAAAATCTTGATCGACCGGTGACATTGTCAGCCCCGGCAATTCCCACTCGGCATTCTCATTGTTATGCCAGGCAAACATCACCTGGAACAACGGGGTATGCGCCAGCCGGCGCGGTGGTTGCACGATTTCCACCACCTGTTCAAACGGTAAATCCTGGTGCTCCTGCGCCATCAGGGCGACTTGCCGCGCCCGTGCCAGCAACTCAGCCACATTTGGCTCACCCGATAAATCCATGCGCAACGCCAGCGTATTGACAAAGAAACCGATCAGCGGCTCTACTTCCTGGCAACCGCGGCCCGCACTCGGTGTGCCAATCACCACATTATCCTGACCTGACAGGCGCGACAGAACCGCCGCCCAGGCTGATAAAATCGTCATGAACAATGTGACACCCTGCTGTTCACTCAGGCGTTTAAGGGCTTGGGTTAACTCCGCATCCAGATTGACCGGCAAGGTACTCCCCACAAACGACTGTTCAGGGGGGCGTGGCCGGTCAGTAGGTAAATCCAGCAGAACCGGTGCGTCAGCCAGCATGGTGCGCCAATAGTCGGATTGAGTTTGGGTATGTTCGGCAGACAACCATTGACGCTGCCAGGCAGCATAATCAGGGTATTGAATCGCCAGCGGGGGCAATGGATCCGCTTGTTCTGCCAGAAATGCCGTATAGAGGGTACTGAGTTCACGTATCAGCACATTGACAGACCAGCCATCGGAAACAATGTGATGCTGGGTGAGCAAAAACTGATATTCGTCATCCGCGAGCCGGATGAGAGAAGCACGGATGAGTGGGCCACTCATGAGATCAAATGGCGTATAAGCTTCCTCTGTGCTTAAGCATTCAAGTACCGTTTCAACATCTGGGATACCACGCAGATCGCATTGAGACAAAGTTAACCCACTGTCCGGCGCCAGTAGTCGTACCTGAGGCTGGCCGTCAACAACAATAAATACCGAACGTAACGCTTCATGACGGGCAAATAAGGCATTCAGCGCCTGCTGCCAGACGGCGATATCAAACTGCCCACGCAAACGCAGGGCGACCGGGATATGATAGATATCACTGACGCCATCAAGCTGCGCCAGGAACCACAAACGCTGTTGCGCGAATGACAGCGGCAACTTACCCTCACGGGATATCGGCAGGATGGCAGGCAATCCCCGGTCTTGTTTATCAAACCGGGTACGGATCTGCTCAGCAAAACCAATCAAAGAGGGGAACTTAAACAACGTGGTTAGCGGCAATTCAACACCTAAAGCCGCAACACGGTTCATTACTCGCACCGCCAACAGTGAATGACCACCGAGTGCGAAGAAATTGTCATGCCGGCTAATCTGCTCAATCCCTAACAGTTCACGCCAAATCGCCGCCAGTGCTGTTTCGATCTCCCCTTGCGGCGCTTGGTAAACCTGACGGGCAAAGGCTTCCTCCCCCGGCGCCGGTAGCGCCCGGCGATCCAGTTTGCCATTCGGCGTCGATGGAAAAGCCTCCAAACGTACAAAGGCCGCCGGCACCATGTAGTCAGGTAAAATAGCACTCAGGTAGCGACGCAGGCTATTAACCAATCCCTCATCCGCTGACGCTACCACATAGGCCACCAGACGCTTATCCTGTCCCTCGCCCAACGCCAGCACCACCGCCTCTTGCACCACCGGATACGCCGTCAGCCGGGCCTCAATTTCACCCGGTTCAATACGGAAACCACGGATTTTCACCTGATGGTCATTACGGCCCAGGAATTCCAAGTCACCGTCCGGTAGGTAGCGGGCCAAATCTCCAGAACGATACATCCGGGCATCCGGTACACGACTAAACGGATCAATCAGAAAACGTTCAGCGGTCAACTCAGGACGATTCAGATAACCACGCGCCACACCCACACCACCAATATACATTTCACCGGCGCAGCCTAATGGTACCGGTTGACCATATTTATCCAGCAGGTAGATACAGGCATTTTTCGCTGGTCGGCCAATAGAACGGTCATCTTCCGGCGATAATACATCCTTGTAGGTCACCGTCACGGTGTTTTCAGTCGGGCCATAACCGTTCAATAACCGGGGACGGTGGGTTTCATGGGTAAACCAGTCTTGAATAGCGTTCTTTTTGACTGACTCGCCCCCAATGATGATCAGCCTGAGGCAATCCGGCAACGGTAATCCATGATCTCTGGCCGCCAGTTCAGACCAGAATAAGGTCGGCAATGACACCATCGTGACACCACTTTGCCGGGTTAGCCTGATGAATTCCTTCACAGAGGCCAACCAACGATCATCACGTATCACCAGCGTGGCGCCGTTACATAATGACGAGAAGAAATCTTCTACCGAGACATCAAAAGAAAAAGAGACGAATTGTAGCAGCCGATCTTGTGGCGTGACGGCATAAGTCTCATTAAAACCCAAATAACGCTGATAAATAGCCTGATGTTCTACCATCACGCCTTTCGGCTGCCCGGTTGAGCCGGAGGTGTAGATGACGTAAGCCAGATGCTGTGGCGTCAACGCCGGGACTAGCGGATTACTGTCCGGCTGATCCGGCAAAATATTTGGGTCAAGTACCATCAGCCCGGCCAATGCCAACTCGCCTAATGCTGCCCGGCCAGTTTCATCCGCCAGTACCACCACCGGCGCCGCATCATGCAGGATATGGGCTAAACGCTCACCCGGATAGGCGGTATCCAACGGGACATAAGCTCCACCCGCTTTCAACACCGCCAGCAATCCCACCACCATTGCCGGTGAACGCGCCACGCAAATCGCCACCCGCTGGTCCGGCTCTACGCCCAGCGTAATCAGTTGATGCGCCAGCCGGTTAGCACAGGCATTCAGTTCGGCATAGCTGAGAACCTGCTCTTGATACTCCAGCGCTATCGCACCCGGGTTTTTCTCCACCTGTTGTTCAAATAACTGATGAATACACAACGGGTCAGGATACGCGGTTTCTGTCGCGTTGCCGATTTCCAGCAACAATTTACGTTCTGCCGGCGCCAAAATATCAATTTCCCCAATCCGCTGCTGAACGTTAGCAACCATCGCTTGCAGCACCGTATGCAAATATCCGATATGTCGTTCGATTGTCGGGTGATCAAACAGAGCCGCTGAATAATCGAGATGACCGATAATCCCGCCCTCCTCCTCAGACAAACTCAGTTCCAGATCAAACTTAACGACATCAAAGGCTTGATCGACCGGTGATACGGATAGCCCTGGCAATCGCCACTCGGTACTTTCATTGTTCTCCCAGTCAAACATCACCTGGAACAACGGGGAATGCGCCAATCGGCGCGGCGGTTGCACGATTTCTACCACCTGTTCAAACGGTAAATCCTGGTGCTCTTGTGCCATCAGTGCGACTTGTCGCGCCCGTGCCAGCAATTCAGCCACATTCGGCTCACCCGATAAGTCAATGCGCAACGCCAGCGTATTGACAAAGAATCCAATCAGCGGCTCTACTTCCTGGCGACTGCGGCCTGCACTCGGTGTGCCAATCACGACATCTTCCTGATCTGACAAACGCGACAAAACCGCCGCCCAGGCTGACAAAATCGTCATGAATAATGTGACACCCTGCTGTTCACTCAGGCGTTTAAGGGCTTTTGTTAACTCCGCATCCAAATTAACCGGCAAAGTATTCCCCACAAACTCCTGCTCAAGCGGACGTGGCCGGTCAGTGGGTAAATCCAGCAGAACCGGCGCGTCCGCCAGCATGGTACGCCAATAGTCGGATTGAATTTGGGTACGCTCAGCCGACAACCACTGACGCTGCCAGGCGGCATAATCAGGGTATTGAATCGTCAATGGTGGCAATGGATCCGCTTGTTCTGTCAGGAAAGCCGTATAAAGGGTACTGAGTTCATGTATCAACACATTGACAGACCAGCCATCGGAAACAATGTGATGCTGGGTGAGCAAAAACTGATATTCATCATCCGCAAACCGGATAAGGCAGGCGCGAATAAGCGGACCACTCATGAGATCAAATTGCGTATAAACTTCCTCTGCTCTTAAACGTTCAAGTACCGTTTCAACATCCGGGATCCCGCGCAGATCATGTTGAGACAAAGGCAATCCGCTGTCCGGCGCCAATAATCGGACCTGAGGCTGACCGTCAACGGAAACGAAGACAGAACGTAACGCTTCATGACGGGCAAATAAGGCATTCAGCGCCCGCTGCCAGGCAGCAATATTAACTTGACCACGCAAGCGTAAGGCCACCGGAATATGATAGGTATCACTGACGCCATCAAGCTGCGCCAGGAACCACAAACGCTGTTGAGCAAATGACAGCGGCAATTCCCCCTCACGGGATATCGGCAGAATGGCAGGTAATATTGCGCGCTGTTTATCAAACCGGGAACTCATTGCCTCAGCAAAGGCCATTAAAGAAGGCGCTTTAAACAACGTGCTCAACGGCAATTCAACACCGAAAGTCGCGACACGGTTCATCATCCGCACCGCCAGCAACGAATGGCCGCCCAGCGCAAAGAAATTGTCATGCCGGCTAATCTGTTCAATCCCCAGCAACTCACGCCAAATCTCTGCCAATGCAATTTCCATTTCGCCCTGCGGTGCTTCATAAACCTGACGGGCAAAAGCCTCCTCTCCCGGTGCCGGCAGCGCCCGACGATCCAGTTTGCCATTCGGCGTCAGCGGGAAAGCATCCAACTGAACAAAGGCCGCCGGGACCATATAATCAGGCAAAATCGCGCTCAAGTAGTTGCGCAGGCTATCAACCAGTTCACCATCCGTTTCCGCCACCACATAAGCCACCAGACGCTTATCCTGCCCCTCGCCCAACGCCAGCACCACCGCCTCTTGCACCGCCGGATATTCCAGCAGCCGGAACTCAATTTCACCCGGTTCAATGCGGAAACCGCGAATTTTCACTTGATGGTCATTGCGGCCCAGGAATTCCAGATTACCGTCCGGCAGGTAACGGGCCAAATCTCCGCTTCGGTACATGCGCGCATCCGGGTTGTCACTGAACGGATCGACAAGAAAACGCTCCTCACTCAATTCTGGCCGGTTAAGATAACCCCGGGCAACGCCCACACCGCCAATATAGATTTCTCCGGCGCAGCCCAATGGTACCGGCTGACCATCTGAGTCCAGCAAGTAAACGCAGGTATTTTTCACTGGCTGACCGATAGAGCGCGTATCTTCCGGCAATAATATCGCCTTACAGGTGGCAATCACGGTATTTTCAGTCGGACCATAGGTATTTAACAACCTGGGACGATAGGCTTTCTGCCTAAACCACGCCTGAATAGCGCTCTTCTGTACTGCCTCGCCGCCAATAATGATTAACCGGAGACATTCCGGTAACGGTAATGCCGCCAGTTCAGACCAAAACAGCGTCGGCAGAGACATCACCGTGATACGATGTTGCCGGGTTAAGGCAATAAATGCCTGTACCGAAGCCAGCCAGCTATCATCACGCATCACCAGCGTCGCGCCATGAGATAATGATGAGAAAAACTCCTCGACCGACGCATCAAAGGCAAAAGAGGAAAATTGCAATACCCGGTCTTGCGCCGTCACTGCATAGGTTTCATCAAAACCTAAACTGCGCTGATAAACCGCCTGATGTTCTACTGTCACCCCTTTTGGCTGCCCGGTTGAACCGGAGGTGTAAATCACATAGGCCAGATGCTGTGGCGTTAATGCCGACACCGGTGGATTGCTGGCCGGTTGGTCAAGCCGGGTATTCGGATCAAGGACAAGCAACTCTGCCAGCAGCTCTTCACCCAGCGCCCCCCGTCCAGCTTCATCCGCCAGTACCACCGCCGGTTTGGCATCATTCAGGATATATGTCAGACGCTCAACCGGATAGGCGGTATCCAGTGGCACATAGGCGCCACCCGCTTTCAACACCGCTAGCATTCCCACCACCATGGCCGGGGAGCGTGACACACAAATCGCCACCCGTTGATCCGGCTTTACACCCAACGCAATCAGTTGATGCGCCAGTTGGTTGGCACGGGCATTTAATTCGGCATAACTGAAAAGTTGTGTTTGATATTCTAACGCCGTGACATCCGGCGTTTTCTCCACTTGTTGTTCAAACAGCTGATGGATACACAACGCATCAGAAGACGCGGTTTCCGTGGCATTCCAAGTTTTCAGCAACAGTGTACGCTCTGCTTCCGGCAGAATTTCCAACTGGCGTACCGGTGTTTCCGGGGCCTGTTCCAGTACTTCCGCCAAACTCTCCAGCGCTTGTTGCATGTACCCGTATATCCTTTCCGGATCAAACGGTTGTACCACTTGAGCCGTCAACCCCAGTGCTTCACCAAAATCCTCCACCGATAACGCTAACGGATAGTTAGTCCGCTCCTGTCCACCGAGGAATTCAATGCCGTTGATGATGTCATCCGATGTTGTCGGCAAGGCATTATGTCGATAGTTCAGCAAGCTACTAAACAGCGGTATCTCACCCTGCACACCACTGCAACGTTGAGCCAGCGCCAATGAAGCGTGTTCATGTTCCAGTAGTCCGGCGAATCGGGTATGGGCGATCTGCACGCTGTCCCGTACCGGGGTTTCATCCATATCCAACCGCAGCGGCAACGTATTGATAAATAATCCCATAGCGCTGTCAGCACCGTCCCCCGCCTGCATACGTCCAAACAGTACGGTGCCGAATACCACTTTCTCCTGACCACTGGTACGTGACAATACTTGCGCCCAGGCCACATGGCACAAAGCGGCCAAACTCACGCCCAAACGCCGGGCCTGATCGCGCAGACGATCATTCAGCCCAGTTGTCAGCATCCGGTAAAACTCTGTCACCTGTGAACCATCGCGATGCACCTCCGTCAACCCAAACGGCAGTGTCGGTTCATCGACCTCAGCTAACATCCCGGTAAAGAAACGGGTGTGTTCTTCCTGACTGACACCGAGCCGGGCCTGAGCCACCAGATTGCGGAAAGGAACCGGCGCAGGCAGATTACCCTCCTGACCGGTAAGATGCGCCTGCACTTCACGGTTCATCACTTCCAGCGTGGTGTGGTCACCTATCAGGTGATGCTGCTGTTCCAGCAAGATCCAGCGATCCTCTTCTGCCTGCGCAATCACAAAACGTAACAAGGGCGCCTGACCTAAATCGAGACGATACCGATGCGGGTCGAAGCGTTGGAACAACTGATCACTAACCAGCCCATCAGCCGGGTCGAGTGTCAATTCCGTCACCGACAAGGTTGCCTGACGCAAAACCACCTGCGCCGGTACGGATAATCCCCGCCAGATAAACGCCGTACGCAAGATATCGTGCCGATCAACTAACCGTTGAACCGCGGCCAGATAACGATCTAATAGAGATCGGTCAGCAAAGGCCATTTGACCAATCAACAGATACGGATCACCTTCGTTTGCCAACAGATGATGGAACAAAATCCCATCCTGCAATGGCGACAACGCATAGATATCCTGAATATTGGCTATCCCGCCCGGCACTTGTCCGACGATCAGATCAATGTCAGGCTGGGTCAGGTTAATCAGCGGCAACAGATCTGGCGTCAGCGCCGTCGTATCCGGTGTAATGCGGTTTTCAGGTACCTGGATTTCACGATGCTGATCCAGAGACTGAGCCAGAACCCGGAGCGTCTGATGCCGGAACAGCGTTTGTACCGAGACGCCCAGACCAATACGCCGCAAATATTCAATCATCCGGACAACCAGTAACGAATGACCACCCAACGCAAAGAAATTGTCATGCCGGCTGATTTGTTCAATCCCCAGCAACTCGCGCCAAATCGCTGCCAGAGCAGTTTCCACTTCACCTTGCGGCGCTTGGTAAACCTGACGGGCAAAAGCCTCCTCTCCCGGTGCCGGCAGCGCCCGGCGATCCAGTTTGCCATTCGGGGTCAGCGGGAAAGCATCCAACTGAACAAAGGCCGCTGGGACCATGTAGTCAGGCAACAACGTACTCAAATGTTCACGCAGACGGTTAACTAACCCGTCATCCGTTTCCGCCACCACATAAGCCACCAAACGCTTACCCTGTCCCTCGCCCAACGCCAGCACCACCGCCTCTTGCACCGCTGGATATTCCATCAGCCGGGTCTCGATTTCTCCCGGTTCAATGCGGAAACCGCGGATTTTCACCTGATGGTCATTACGGCCCAAGAATTCCAGATTGCCGTCCGGCAGGTAACGGGCTAAATCCCCGCTTCGGTACATGCGCGCATCCGGGTTGCCACTGAACGGATCGAACAGGAAACGCTCTGCACTCAATTCTGGCCGGTTAAGATAACCCCGGGCAACACCCACACCGCCAATATAGATTTCGCCGATACCGCCTAATGGCACTGGTTGGCCGTTGCTGTCCAGCAGATAAATGCAGGTATTTTTCACCGGCCGACCGATAGAAGCCACGTCTTCCGGCGATAATATCGCCTTACAAGTGGCAATCACGGTATTTTCAGTCGGGCCATAGGTATTTAATAACCGGGGACGATAGGCTTTCTGCCCAAACCACGCCTGAATGGCGCTCTTTTTAACTGCCTCGCCACCAATAATGATTAATCGGAGACATTCCGGTAGCGGTAATGCCGCCAGTTCAGACCAAAACAGTGTCGGTAGAGACATCACCGTAATACGATGTTGCCGGGTTAAAACAATAAATGCCTGTACCGAAGCCAACCAGCTATCATCACGCATCACCAGCGTCGCGCCATGAGATAATGACGAGAAAAATTCCTCGACCGACGCATCAAAGGCAAAAGAGGAAAATTGCAGCACCCGGTCTTGCGCCGTCACCGCATAGGTTGCATCAAAACCTAAACTACGCTGATAAATCGCCTGATGTTCTATCGTCACCCCTTTTGGCTGTCCGGTTGAACCGGAGGTGTAAATTACATAAGCCAGATGCCGTGGCGTCAACGCCGGCACCAGTGGATTGCTGGCCGGTTGGTCAAGCCGGGTATTCGGGTCA
The DNA here is from genome assembly GCF_025384845.1 of Photorhabdus temperata. Classification (NCBI taxonomy): domain Bacteria; kingdom Pseudomonadati; phylum Pseudomonadota; class Gammaproteobacteria; order Enterobacterales; family Morganellaceae; genus Photorhabdus; species Photorhabdus temperata. The sequence goes on from NZ_JAJAFX010000012.1 coordinate 46,963, forward strand.
AGGACAAGCAATCCGGCCAGCAGGTCTTCACCCAACGCCCCCCGTCCAGCTTCATCCGCCAGTACCACCGCCGGTTTGGCATTATTCAGGATATGCGTCAGACGCTCAACCGGATAGGCGGTATCCAACGGGACATAGGCGCCACCCGCTTTCAGCACCGCCAACATCCCAATGACCATTGCCGGGGAACGTGATACACAAATCGCTACCCGCTGGCCCGGCTCTACACCCAGCGCAATCAGTTGATGGGCTAGTTGGTTGGCACGGGCATTTAATTCGGCATAACTGAGACGTTGTTCTTGATATTCTAATGCCGTGACAGCAGGCGTTTTCTCCACTTGTTGTTCAAACAGTTGATGGATACATAACGCATCAGAAGACGCGGTTTCCGTGGCATTCCAAGTTTTCAGCAATAATGTGCGTTCCGTTTCCGGCAAAATTTCCAGCGCCTGTACTGGTGTCTCCGGAGCCTGTTCAAGCGCATTCACCAGACTCGCCAGCGCCTGTTGCATATAGCCGCATAACCGCTCCGGGTCAAACGGCTGCACCACCTGAGCCGTCAGCCCCAGTGCGTCGCCAAAATCTTCCACTGACAAAGCAAACGGGTAGTTGGTCCGCTCCTGCGCGTCAAGGAATTCAATGCCGCTGATGATTTCATCCGCAGTGACCGGCGGCGTATTATGCCGGTAATTCAACAACGCATTGAACAGCGGCGTGCCACTGGCTACCCCACTGCAACGTTGAGCCAGCGCCAGTGAAGCATGTTCATGCACCAGCAATCCCGCCAGCCGACTATGGGCGACCTGTACGCTGTGCCGTACCGGGGTTTCATCCATATCCAACCGCAACGGTAAGGTATTAATAAACAACCCCATGCCATTGTCAACGCCTTCCCCTGCCTGCATACGCCCAAACAGCACGGTACCAAACACCACTTGCGCCTGCCCGCTGGTGCGCGATAACACCTGCGCCCAGGCCACATGACACAATGCCGCCACACTGACACCTAAACGCCGGGCCTGACCACGTAAATGGTCGTTCAACCCGGCCGTCAGCATCCGGTGTGACTCCGTGACCTGTGAACCGTCATGATGTGCTTCCGTTAGTCCGAACGGTAACGTCGGTTCATCCACCCCTGCTAACATGTCGGTAAAGAAGCGGGTATGTTCTGCCTGACTCACCCCCAGCCGGGCCTGCGCCACCAGATGGCGGAACGGTGTCGGCGCTGGCAATCTCTCTGCCCGTCCGGCAAGATAGGCCTGCACTTCGCGGTTCATCACTTCCAGCGTGGTATGGTCGCCAATCAGGTGATGCAACAGTTGCAACAGGATCCAACGGCCATCGGTTTCCTGCGCCACCACAAAGCGCAGCAACGGTGCCTGTCCCAAGTCAATACGATACCGGCACGGGTCAAAACGTTGGAATAGCTGATCACTGATCGGGCCGTCAGCCAGATTTAAAGTCAATTCCGTCACTGACAGTGGCGCCCGACGGCAGACCACTTGCGCCGGCACGGACAAGCCGGACCAAACAAAAGCAGTGCGCAGGATATCGTGGCGATCAACCACCTGTTGCACCGCCGCCAGATAACGGTCCAGCAAAGACCGATCGGCAAAAGCCTGTTGGGTTATCAGCAAATAAGGGTCACCCTCATTTGCCAGCAAATGGTGGAATAAAATGCCATCCTGTAGCGGTGACAAGGCATAGATATCCTGAATATTGGCAATCCCACCCGGTACCTGCTCAACAATGTGGTCAATTTCAGGTTGAGTCAGATCAATCAACGGCAACATTTCCGGCGTCAACGCAACCGTATCCGGTGTAATACCGTTGTCAGGCACCGGGATTTCACGATGTTGGGCCAGAGACTGAGCCAGGACACTGAGGGTCGAATGCTGGAATAACGTTTGTACCGAGATACCCAATCCCATACGCCGCAAACGTTCAATCATCCGTACCGCAAGCAGCGAGTGACCACCGAGGGCAAAGAAGTTGTCGTGCCGACTTATCTGCTCAACTTCCAGTAATTCACGCCAAATAGTCGCTAATGCTGTCTCAATTTCGCCTTGCGGCGCTTGGTAAACCTGATGGGCAAAAGCATACTGATCCGGAGCGGGTAGCGCCCGGCGATCCAGTTTACCGTTCGGCGTCAGCGGAAAGGCATCCAAACGGACAAACGCCGCCGGCACCATATAATCGGGAAAAATATCATTCAAATAGTCACGCAAGCTGGCGGCCAGCCCATCATCGGCTTCCGCTACTACATAGGCAACTAAACGTTTATCCTGCCCGCCGCCCAACACCACTACCCGTGCGCCACTCACCACAGGGTGTTCAGTTAGACGCGCTTCAATTTCCCCCGGCTCAACGCGGAAACCGCGGATTTTCACCTGATGGTCATTGCGGCCAGCAAACACCAGATTGCCATCCGGCAAGTAGCGGGCCAAATCCCCGGTCCGGTACATCCGCGCCTCTGGCGCATCACTAAATGGATCAGCCAGGAAGCGTTCCGCGGTCAGATCAGGGCGATTGAGATAACCCCGGGCGACGCCAATACCGCCAATGTACAACTCGCCCACCGTTCCTAACGGTACTGGCTGACCATAGATATCCAACAGATAAACCCGCGTGTTAACCATCGGCTGCCCAATCGGCATCCACTCATCCGTATAGTCTGACGGACAACGCCAGGTCGTCGCACAAACCGTGGTTTCTGTCGGGCCATACGCATTGAACAGCGTTACCCGGCCCCGCAATACCTGAAGCAACGCGGCACTGGGGGTTTCACCCGCCAGGACTAACGTGGGTTTTATCGTTATCTCCGGCAAATCAGCCCCTTCCTGGAGCAAAGCGGGCGTCAAACAGACGTGCGTCACCGCCTGTTCTTCCAGATAACGCCAGAGGCGGCGCGGATCCTGACGAACTGTGTCGGCTGGGATAGCCAAGCCAGCTCCCGCGCCCAGTGTTATCATGATTTCCCAAACACTGGCATCAAAGCTGAATGAAGCAAACTGCAACATCCGGCTGGTTACACGCATGTTAAGCCGGGCAATTTGGGTCAATACCAGATTAACCACACCGCGATGTTCAACCATCACCCCTTTCGGCATACCGGTCGAACCGGAGGTGTAAATCACGTAAGCCAGATGCCGTGAAGTCAATGCAGGTACCTGCGGATGACTGTCCGGCTGATCCGGCAGGATATTTGCATCGAGTACCGTCAGTGTCGCCAGAACCGCTTCACCCAACACAGCCCGCCCAACTTCATCCGCCAGCAAAATAGCTGGTGCAGCATCATTCAGAATATGCACTAGACGCTCACCCGGATAAGTTGGGTCCAGCGGCACATAAGCACCGCCAGCTTTCAACACCGCCAACAATCCCACCACCATAGCCGGTGAACGTGTCACGCAAATGGCTACCCGCTGATCCGGTACCACCCCCAATGCAATCAGCTGATGCGCCAGCCGGTTAGCCTGAGCATTCAGCTCCGCATAACTCAGGATTTGCCCTTCATATACCAGCGCTGTCGCCCCCGGATTCTTCTCCACCTGTTGTTCAAATAACTGATGTATGCACAGTTGGTCAGGGTACGCGGCTTCCGTTGCGTTCCAGGTTTCCAACAACAATTTACGTTCCGCTGGCGCCAGAATGTCAATTTTGCCGATCCGCTGCTGAACGTCAGCGACCATGGCTTGCAGCACCACATGCAAATATCCGATGTGTCGTTCAATTGTCGATTGATCAAACAGGGCAGTTGAATAACCAAGATGACCGACAATCCGGTCTTCTTTCTCAAACAGATTTAATTCAAGATCAAACTTGACGAAATCAAAGGCTTGGTCAATCGGTGACACCGCCAGCCCCGGCAATCTCCACTCAGTATTTTCATTGTTCTGCCAGGCAAACATCACCTGGAACAACGGGGTATGCGCCAGTCGGCGCGGTGGTTGCACGATTTCCACCACTTGTTCAAATGGTAAATCCTGGTGCTCCTGTGCCATCAGTGCGACTTGTCGCGCCCGTGCCAGCAACTCAGCCACATTCAGCTCACCCGATAAATCCATGCGCAACGCCAGCGTATTCACAAAGAAACCGATCAGTGGCTCCACTTCCCGGCGACTGCGGCCTGCACTTGGCGCGCCAATCACCACATCATCCTGACCTGACAGGCGCGACAAGATCACAGCCCAGGCTGACAATAACGTCATAAATAACGTGACACCCTGCTGTTCACTCAGACGTTTAAGGGATGCCGTCAACTCCACACCCAGATTGACAGGCACAACATTCCCGCTAAACGACTGTTCTGGCGGGCGTGGCCGGTCAGTGGGTAAATCCAGCAGAACCGGCGCATCCGCCAGCATGGTACGCCAATAGTCGGATTGAATTTGGGTACGGGCCGACAACCACTGACGCTGCCAGGCGGCATAATCAGGATATTGAATCGCCAGCGGAGGCAATGGATCCGCTTGTTCTGCCAGAAACGCCGTATAGAGGGTACTTAATTCACGTACCAGCACATTGATAGACCAACCATCGGAAACAATATGATGCTGGGTGAGTAAAAACTGATATTCGTCATCCGTGAGCCGGATAAGGCAGGCGCGAATAAGCGGACCACGCTGGAGATCAAATGGTGTATAAACTTCTTCGGCGCTCAAACGTTCAAGTACCGTTTCAACCTTCGCTATCCCGCGCAGATCATGTTGTGATAACGGTAATCCACTGTCCGGCGCCAATAGTTGTATCTGAGGCTGACCATCGACAACAATAAATACCGAACGTAACGCTTCATGACGGGCAAACAAAACATTCAGCGCCTGCTGCCAGGCGGCCATATCAAGCTGACCACGCAAACGCAGCGCCATTGGGATATGATAAGTATCACTGACGCCATCAAACTGTGTGAGAAACCACAGGCGCTGTTGAGCGAATGACAACGGCAACTCTCCCTCACGGGATATCGGCATGATGACGGGCAATGTATCGCTCGGTTGATCAAGCCGGGCGATGACCACTTCAGCAAAGGCCATTAAAGAAGGCGCTTTAAATAACTCAGTTAACGATAACTCTACCCCCAGGGCGGTCACACGGTTCATCATCCGTACCGCCAACAATGAATGACCGCCTAAAGCAAAGAAGTTGTCGTGCCGGCTAATCGGCTCAATCCCCAGTAATTCGCTCCAGATAGCAGCCAGTGCCGTTTCCATCTCGCCTTGCGGAGCTTCATAGACCTGGCGGGCAAAAGCCTCCTGCCCGGGCGCAGGTAACGCCCGGCGGTCCAACTTGCCGTTCGGCGTCAACGGGAAGGCATCCAGACGCACAAACGCCGCCGGTACCATATAATCAGGCAATATGGCGCTCAGGTGGCTACGCAGGCGGTTAACCAATCCATCATCCGCTGGTGCTACCACATAGGCGACCAGACGTTTGTCTTGCCCGTCATTCAGCGCCAACACCACCGCTTCACGCACCGCCGGGTATTCCACCAGCCGGGCCTCAATTTCCCCCGGTTCAATCCGGAAGCCACGAATTTTCACCTGTTGATCATTACGGCCAAGAAATTCCAGATTGCCGTCCGGCAAATAGCGGCCCAAATCCCCGGTCCGGTACATACGGGCATCCGCTTGATCACTAAACGGATCCACCAGGAAACGTTCAGCGGTTAACTCAGGGCGATTGAGATAACCACAGGCAACGCCATCTCCGCCCACATAAATCTCACCGATCACCCCTATCGGCACCGGCTGACCATCAGCATCCAGTAGATAAACACGGGTATTCGCTATCGGCTGACCAATCGGGATCCGAGTCACGCCCTGCGGTAAGGCCTCAATAGGATACATCGTGGTAAAGGTGGTTCCCTCGCTCGGACCGTAAGCCTGTAATAATCGCTGTGGCGGATGGTGATCCAGAACCTGAGCAATCACATGCAGATCGGGGATATCTCCCCCGAAAATCAGCACCTTAATCTGTGGTAGAACCGGGGATAATTCTGCCGCCAGCCGGTTAAACAACCCGATAGTCAGCCACAGAACCGTGACATGATGCACCTGTAACACCTGTACTAACTTGTGGGGTGTCAGCAACGTGGCATGGTCGATAACCACCAGCGTACCGCCGTTGAGCAACGGTGCCCAGACTTCAAACGTGCTGGCATCAAACGCCGGGTTAGCCGTAAAAGCAACCCGCTCATCCCGTTCGATTTCGGCATAGCCATTATTGATGACCAGCCGGACCACAGCGCGATGAGGCACTACCACCCCTTTGGGCGTGCCGGTCGAGCCGGAGGTATACATGATATACGCTGACCCGGCGCTGGAGCGCGGTAAATCAGGATTAAAACTGTCTTCTTCTCTGCGGGTATCCGCCTCACCGGAGAAGCGAAGCAGCGGTACCGAGAGGCCTGACGGAACATCAGATTGTGCATTGGTGATTAACAACTTAGCGGAGCAATCGTTCATCAGCCAGATTTTCCGCTCATCCGGCACACTGGGATCAACAGGGACATAAATCGCCCCGGCCTTGAGGATTGCCAACTGCGCCACCACCAGCTCAATGGAGCGTTCTAATAATATCGCCACATGTTCATCTGGGCTAATTCCCTGCTCGATCAGTTGGCACGCTAACCGGTTAGCGCGGATATTCAATTCAGCATAGTTAAGAGTCTTATCCCCTTCGATCAGCGCAATGGCCTCCGGTTTTTTTTCTGCCTGTTGCTCAAACAACTGATGAATGCATAACTGGTCAGGATACGGTGTTTGAGTGGTGTTCCAGGTTTCCAGTAATAATGTACGTTCAGCCTCAGGCAATAAATTCAGCTGTCGGACGGGAACTTCATCGTCCATCCTTTTCGACAGGGCCAGCACCTGTAAGTGTTCACTCATCCGCAGAATCTCTTCCGCACTCAGGCCATTTGCATCGTATATCCAGCGAAAACCACCCTGTGCATTGATCTGGAGGGTCAGTAACTCGCCGAGCATCTCCTGATCACACGGCCTGTCATCCTGTATCACAGAGACGGCAATCCGCCACGGCCGGCTTGTTGCCAACGCCGGGATAGCACGCAGTGAGGGAGTACGGAAGAGGAAATCAAGACTAAATGTACGATGCTGCGCCAGCCGGGCCAGTTCGTCATCAATCCAGTCAGCGACCATGCTCCACGGCTTATCAAACGCTATCTCCACGGCCATGGGCACCACAGGCGCCAGACCCGTTAACATATTTGGTGTCTCTTTTTCTTCATCCACACACCAGCCAATTTGGAATTCGGTTTGATGAGTCAAGCGCGCAAGATAAATAACGAACGTCTGCAATAAAAGCCGTAATGGATCTTCTTCACTATTTCCTGGCAATGGGGACTGCCAGGCGCTTATTGCCCAACTGGGTTCCGTTTGCTCCCCAGTGGTTTCGAAAGGTAATTGGAGTGGTTGTAAAGCAGCAAGACGCTCATACCAAAATAATTCACTGGGCATAAGTGCCTGGAGGATCTTCTTTACATTCTGATTCTGCGGTGAGCTGTCACTTACATTAGTGATATTTTCTGACGTCTGAGAGACAAGTTCAGTTTTAAGAACATTTCCCAATCTAACAATATTATCTTTCATCTATTCCCCCAACGAATCTGTTATAAATTCGAAAGCTGTCATTCCCGACAGTCAATACTCATGTTTTTTTCTTATTTCTTGCCCCAAGAAATGAAAACGGACCTGTCTGACATCAATCCAAAACAATCAGATATGGATGCCATAGTCCGGTTAATAACCTCTAATTAATAATTTTCCGACGCTAATTTCCCCGATAATGAAATAAATGATTTATCTTATGATTTTAAATAAGATATTCCTTTTTCATTCGATTCTTTATATGCGTTATACTAATTTGCTACAATTCTTATTGGCTGACACTGAATTACACCATTATACATGGGATAATTAATCTCATTTATTATGTATAGATACCAAATCACCACTGTATTTTATCTGTCTTCGATTAATTTCCAATTAAAATTATTTCAAGAATAAATCAGGTGTTTCGAAAAATAAACCAAACTGATTCACCTTAAACTATCAAAAAGTTTACCTTGACAGTAGCAGATAGAATAAGGCCTCCATCCCAATAATGGTAAAACACCTAAAAATAATTTTAACTCATTGAAAATTAAAAAACACCACTAAATATTCAATTATCTGAAAATATAAAACAAGGTTAAAATAATTCATAAAACATTACTTTTCAACAGCAAAAAACATCTGAATATCAATACCACAAAAGAAATCAATACAAATTAAAACTAACTTATTTATATATTATTTTATCATAACAAGATCACAAAATTAATATAATCAGTATTGTGTTTAATATCATAATGAAATGATTTAGAATCATAAATAACTTCATTGTGTATTATTCTATGATAATAAAATAATGTCATTTCCCTAACATTCAACGACATTTATTATTGCGCTATGGAATTAGAGGCTCTATTTAACATTATTAAAATTCAAGGTATCTGAATAACTATATAACAAGGGTTACACTCACCATTTTTCGATACTTATTACCGCCAAGAAATACATTAATAATACTTTATATTATCTCTGTTAAATCACTTAACAAAATAAGCCCTAATAAGAATGACATTAATTAAATATATTTATAATCTCTTTATAAAGTTATCTATTTACGCCTTCTATAACTCACATCTTTAAATGTCAATGCTAAAGCAGCTAACATAGCGGGAATGGATAAAATTGCAAAAATACTGCTATGATTTAATTCAAGCTTAATCAGCTCTGCTCCAAATAAAGCACCGCAGATCCCACCAAATCTTCCAAATCCTAACATCCAGGCAACCCCCGTTGCCCGACAATATGTCGGATAAAATTGTGCGGAGATGGCTCCCATCGATGCCTGAGCGCCATTCATTGTTATTCCTGCAAGAAATATAAAAATACTCAGTAATAATACATTCTCTCCCTGACCAATAAAGAAAACTAAAATACCCGCTAATAGATAATTAGTTGCTACCACCCTATGAGGATTAATTCGATCCATTAACCAACCAGAAAAAACAGCGCTTATTACGCCCCCCAAAGGAAATAATGCTGTCAGTGTTGCCGCCATGCTAATACTGAAACCAACATCGTTCATTAAAAATGGCAGCCAACTTGTCAGCACATAAAAGACCAATGCTCCCATGAAATAGGTTGTCCATAACATGCTAGTCCCAAGTAAGAATCGATTAGATAAAACCGCTTTAACTGACGATTTATGTATAATTTCTTCTTCATCAAAAATAAACTTATTTATATCATTTAAAGAATTACCGGTCATTTTAGATAAAATCCGTCTTATATTACCTTCTGCTCCCCCTTTCAAAGCCAGATATCTAAGTGATTCAGGTAATAAAGAGAAGAGAAATAGAGACAGAAATAATGGCAAAATCCCCCCTAAAATCAGAACGCCCTGCCAACCAAAATGTGGAATAATCCATGCAGAAACTATTCCGCCTATCGCTGCACCAAGAGGAAAACCACAAAAAACGATATTTATTAACAACGATCTCCGATGCTCCGGTGCATATTCAGACATTAGAGTGACTGCATTTGACATTGCGGCGCCAAGACCTAACCCAGTCAGAAAACGCAAAATAGTTAATGTCTGTATTGAACCTGCTAAAGCGGTGGCAAGACTCAATAGGCCAAAAACAGTGACTGATGTCATCAGCACTGACTTTCGACCAAACCGATCTGCAAGTGGCCCAGAAAAGATCGAGCCCAACGATAACCCCAAAAGTGCGGCGCTCATAGTCGGCCCAAGAATAGCACCTTCTACTTTAAAATCATTTATTACTGCTGGTGCAATATATCCCATTAATACAGTGTCAAAACCATCAATAACAACAATTAAGAAACAAAGAATTAATACTTGCCATTGAACTTTTGAAAGTTTTTGATTATTAATAATATGTTGGACATTGACTGTTTTAGTGCTATTCATATTGAATCACCAACCGTAAAGAAAACTGTTTTAATGTTTTCCGTGTTAATCTTATTTATGCTCATATTATTACTATGAAAAATATAATTGACGTTATTATTTTCAATTTATTACTGCATCAACTAACCCGAAATATGAAACTATACCCAATAGATTTCAAGTTGCAGCGCGGCGGCAAGTGAACGCATCCCCAGGAGCATAGGTAACTATGTGACTGGGGTAAGTGAACGCAGCCAACAAAGCAGCAACTTGAAAGATGAAGGGTATAAAGACATTAAGACCCATCAATAGAAGTCTTTCAGGATAAATATTACCACAAGATTACCGGATATATCTCGAACAGAAAGATAAGAATTGAAGAATTGCAGATAAAAAAATCGCATTGATAATAAAGAAAGAATATGATTATAAGAACCTATCCCACCACAGGTTCACTCTTTATGACAAAGAAGAACAAATAAAATAGCCTTAATGGGATAGGTAGTAAAAAAAGCAAAACAAGAAAATGAAAATCAGAGGTAATATTACACCTGAAATTTTTATAACCCTGGTGCTTTCCATAATGAAGTTGTCAAACCATGATCGACCAAAGTTAACTGATCGGCATATATCGCCTGCCAGTTCTCTTTAGCTTTTTGATACACTTCATAATGTTCAGGATTTGGCTGATATTCATGTTGCCAACGCACCAGTTTTTCCCCTGTCGCGCTCATTGCATCATAAAGCCCAACCCCGACTCCCGCGGCGATGGCGCATCCCAAAGCAGTAGATTCTTTAACCATCGGTACCCGAACCGGTAGCCCTGTCACATCAGATAAGATTTGGCTCCACAATTTTCCTTTTGAACCACCGCCAGCAAATACCAGTGAATCCGGTTTAACAGCCGAAAATGCAGAAATCAGATCCAGATTACAGACCGAGACAATCGCCGCATTTTCTTCCAATGCGCGGAATAATGTCGCTTTATTGCATTTCTCAGGATCTATCGAAAGGTTAATAAAAGAAGGTGCCGCGTGATACCAGGCTTTAAACCGCATCACATCAGAAAAAATTGGCATGACGCCATAAGCGCCGGCAGGTACTCTGGCAGCCATATCTTCCAGTAAGTTATATGTATCAACACCAAGACGCTCCGCCAATAATTTCTCTTCCGCGCAAAATGCATCCCTGAACCAACGCATTGTCAAACCGGTAAAGAAACTGATGGATTCCGCCTGAACCATACCGGGAATAACATGCGGGTTTATCCGTGTATTCATATTCGGGTCAGTGACCGGTTCTGGTAAATTGACAACCTGCTGCCAAAAAGTACCTCCGAGAACCGCGGTTTGTGCCGGCTTAACCACCCCTAAGCCAAGACAACCGAGCTGTACATCGCCTCCCCCCATAATGACCGGTGTTCCAACATTAAGCCCGCATTGAGAAGCGGCTTTTTCAGTGATGTAACCTAACAGGGTTCCTGTCTCTTTTACCGGAGAAAGAATATCAGAACGCAAACCAGCCATCTCAAGCAGGTTAGGACGCCAGTCACGGCTCACCAAATCCAGCATTCCTGTTGTACCGGCATTAGAGGGATCGACTGCCAATTCACCACTGAGCATATTCGCCAGCCAATCACTGATCATCGTTAAAGCAGCTGCCTGACGGTAAATATCCGGACGGTGATGCGCAAGCCATAACAGACGAGGCATCGCCCCCAGTGCTAACGTTTGTCCTGAACACCGATAAACATCATATTCAAAGGTGTTGTTATACAGCGCTTTCAACTCACTCACTTCACGGCTGGAACGCGCATCCACATTAGCACAGGCCCAGATCGGCTCACCGTTGCTGTCATAAAGCACAATCCCTTCCCGCATAGAGCAGGACGCCACTCCCTGAATAGCACTGGCGGGCAATTCCGCCGTTTTCAGTGCCTGGCGGATACACTGGCAAGCCAGTTGCCAGTTCTTCACTAAATCAAACTCCATTGAACCTGGTACATCAGGGACAGGCTGATGTATCCATTCAGCCTGCCCTGCGGCTATCTGATTCCCTTCAAGATCAAATATTACTGCACGAACACTCCCTGTTCCTGCATCAAGCGCCATCAGATATTTTCCCGATGGATTAACACTACGGCGTTGATTCATGATGCTATCCTCAGTTTAATGACTTTTTGAACTTATAGCCTTACCTCAAATTTTTTCTGTTTATTCACGGATAGATTGAATGCGGGTTCAGCGCAACAAATTCAGCATCGCTCTGGCGGTCTGCTCTTCCGTCACCAGCGCATTGATATATTGACCATTAAGTGCAGCAACAATGGCTTCCGCTTTGTCCTCTCCTCCCGCAACACCGATAACCGTTGGAATCGTTTTCAGTTCCGGCATAGAGATACCAATAAGCTCTTGATGAATCTGCATATCGTCCACCAATTGACCATCTGCTTGCATAAAATAGCCAAGGATATCGCCCACCGCGCCTTTCCGGCCAAACATCAGTTGTTCACCACCGCTGATATAGCCAGAACGCATAATGGTCGCCTGCTGTTTCTGATTAACTGCGCCGATGCCAACGATAGCCACATCAGCCGCGCAAGCCGCCAACAGCACATCACGGACGCTGCTCTCTCGACGGAATGTTTCGGCTACCTGAGCCGTCGAAGCACGCAGTGGTGTGGGGATAATACTGATTGGACAGACGGCATCCAGTTGGCCGATGCCAGTCATATAAGGACCGACACCACCGGACAACGTTACCAGCCTGATTTGTTGTGATGAGATAAAACCACTTAAATGCTGCAATGTGCACATGGTGGTTTCACCAAACCCGACTGCCAGTAATTGCTGTGGTTCAATTAACGCCATCAGCAAATGGGCTGCCCCAACCCCCAATCTGGCATTAAGATTCATATCAGCCAGTGCAGGTAAAACGCGCACTTGTTTCAAAGAGAAATGTTTTTGCAGGGTATCTTCCAGTTCCAGGCACCCCTCATAACGGGAGTTAATTTGTACCCGAATCACACCTGACTGCCGCCCTTTTTCCAGTAACCGGGAAACTTTTAACCGGCTCAAACCCAACAGATCGCCGATGTCCCCCTGTGTCAGGCCATCGTGATAGTAAAACCATGCAATACGCGCAAGCAGCTCTTCTTCACTCATGCTATTACCCGGATAGGTGTCCTCAGACGACACATTTTTCTCTTTAACTGATTTTTCTTTCGCTGATTTTATCAACATAACCACTTTCTTTTATCCGCATTCAACAGATAACCATTAAAACGTATAACACGCCAGAGTCTTACCGTAAAAATTTGAACATAATATTACGCAGATCTAATTTTTTCACAAAATGTGATCTAAATAGTGCCAATATCACAATTTAACAGCTACCATGTTGAACAATTGTTTTTTAGTTACATAAATGTTCATTTTATTTGCCTCAGCACCTGCATTAAGAGGATGCCGCGATGTTACATAACAACACCGCAGTACCACCGCTATTAGAAATCAGTGGCATCAGTAAGCAATTTTCCAGCGTAATATTGGCGCCGTCGAAGTTGCACCAAACAGCATTCAGGGCTACAGCTATGAAGCCAAAGGAAACAGCATTGTTGTTTTGCCTGAACGGGTGATTTTCACCAAAGACAATATCAATCAGTACGATTTCTAATTCTACTGTCCGGCAATCTCCGCCATTAAGGGTTGCTGGCCCAGTGTAAGCTAGTTAGGAGAGGAAAAATGGCAGATTTAGACGATATTAAAGATGGTAAAGATTTTGGTCTTGATGTCCCGCAGAAGAACAGTTTATTTGAACTGAAAGGCTGTGGCGCACTTGATTGGGGTATGCAATCACGACTATCACGTATTTTCAATCCCAAAACCAATCGAACTGTTATGCTGGCTTTCGACCACGGTTACTTTCAGGGGCCAACAACCGGCCTTGAACGCATTGATATCAATATTGCGCCGTTATTTCCGCATACTGATGTATTGATGTGTACCCGCGGTATTCTTCGCAGTCAGGTTCCGCCCGCAACCAATAAACCGGTGGTGTTACGTGCTTCCGGCGCCAACTCGATTCTGACGGAATTGTCTAATGAGGCGGTTGCTGTCGCTATGGAAGACGCTTTACGCCTGAATGTCTGTGCGGTAGCCGCTCAGGTGTATATCGGCTCTGAATATGAGCATCAATCGATCAAGAATATTATCAAGTTAGTCGATCAGGGAATGCGCTACGGGATGCCAACTATGGCAGTCACCGGCGTTGGTAAAGATATGGTTCGGGATCAGCGTTATTTCTCTCTGGCGACCCGCATTGCTGCCGAAATGGGCGCGCAAATTATCAAAACTTACTATGTCGATACTGGCTTTGAGCGTATTGCCAGTGGATGCCCGGTTCCTATTGTGATTGCTGGTGGTAAAAAGCTGCCAGAAAAAGAGGCGCTGGAGATGTGTTATCAGGCAATTGATCAAGGCGCTGCTGGTGTCGATATGGGGCGCAATATTTTTCAATCCGAAGCACCGGTTGCTATGTTGAAAGCCGTTCACGCGGTCGTACACCAGAATGAAAATGCCAACAAAGCTTATGAATTGTTTTTAAGTGAGAAAGGGTAAGGAGAATTAAGATGCACGTAACTCTGGTTGAAATTAATGTTAAACAGGACAAATTAGATAAATTTCTTGAAGTTTTCCGCTCCAATCATCTGGGTTCAATTCAGGAAGAAGGTAACCTGCGCTTTGATGTATTACGGGATGAAAATATTCCTACCCGTTTTTATATTTATGAAGCGTATGTCGATGAGAAAGCTGCCGATGCACATAAAAAAACACCTCATTATCTGAAATGTGTTGAAGAGCTTGAATTCCTGATATCTGAGCCAAGGAAGAAAACCTCTTTTATTGGTGTGATGCCAGAAATGAAATAAGTCACAGCAATATAACGACAAGAAATAATGCTGTTTACAATTTGCTGAAAAACCCGGGATGAGATATCCACCCGGGGATTCTATTCCTATGCTTGCTTTAATATTTATCTTTCAAAGATGAGGAAGAGGAGCAGTCATCAAAAGATGATCTAGTGGGAGAAATAACAATGAATAACCATTATGATGTTTTGATTATTGGCGCGGGTATTGCTGGCATTGGTGTAGCATGTCATTTAACAAAGAAATGTCCTGATAAGAAATTTATTATCTTAGAGCGTCGCCATACGATAGGCGGTACCTGGGATTTATTTCGCTATCCGGGCATTCGCTCAGATTCAGATATGATGAGCTATGGCTATAAATTCAGCCCTTGGACAGACACCAGTATTTTTGCAGATGGGCCTTCAATTAAAAGTTATATCCATGCAACAGCAAAAGAGTATGAAGTTGATAAGAAAATACAGTTTGGGCTAAAAATCACTCAAACTGATTGGTCAAATGCGACTCGCCAGTGGACCGTTACCGCGATTGACGAAATCAGTGGAGAAACCCGGCAATTTACCTGTGATTTTCTCGTCGCTGCAACAGGTTATTACAACTATGATGAACCTTATGTACCTAAATTCCCCGGTATTGAAGATTTCAAAGGCCCGGTAATTCACCCTCAACACTGGCCTGAAGGATTGGATTACAAAGGAAAGCGGGTTGTTGTGATTGGTAGCGGCGCAACAGCAGTCACTTTACTCCCTGCTATGGCAAATGATACTGAACATATCACGATGTTACAGCGCTCTCCGAGTTATGTTTTTTCAATACCAGGAAGAGATAAGATAGCAGAGTACTGCAAAGGCATTATTCCACAGCGCTGGATTTACACATTGAGTAGAAATCGCAATCTCTTTCTGTACCGTTTACTTTATAAAACGAGTCGATATTTACCCAACTTATTGAAATCGTTTTTGCTGGCGTCTGCTCGCAAACGTGTCGGCCCAGATTTTGACATGAAGCACTTTACTCCGAAGTATATGCCATGGGATGAACGGCTGTGCTTTATTCCCAGTAGTAACCTGTTTAAAGTACTGAAAGAAGGTAAAGCGTCTATCGTTACTGACCATATTGAACGCATAACTGAAAACGGTATCTTATTACAGTCCGGCAAAGAGTTACCCGCGGATATTATTGTTACAGCGACTGGACTGAAATTACATTTTATTGGCGGGATTGAACTCTCTATTGATGGGCAAAAGCAGCAAAGTCATGATCGCATGCTCTATAAGGGGACGTTGATACAGGATATCCCTAATTTTGCCTGTCTGTTTGGTTATATCAATAACGCTTGGACGTTGAAAGTTGATCTATCTGCGGAATATATCTGCCGTTTGTTGAACGAGATGGAGCGTCGCGGTGCGACGGTTGTGACACCATATGCTCAACCAGGTGAAATACTGGAGGACGAAAATATTTTTGGTGCTTTGAAATCTGGTTATGTAAAACGTGCAGCGGATTCTCTTCCACGTCAGGGACGCAGCTCGACCTGGCAGGTTCCACATGATTACAAAAAAGATAAACAGGTTTTGGAACAGCCTATCGATGATGCCGCGTTGAAATGGACATAACCACATTAAATGTTGGATGAAGAAGATATCCAAATAAAGGGAGGGACTCATAACCAGACGGTTATAGTCATCTTCTTCATCCTTCCGACAAGAATAAAAGGTAGCAACCGACGACAGCGATCAAATACCTTCATCATAAAACTAATAGCTCATTATTACCCATTTCTTTAACAACCAAGAAAAAATCAGTCCAGATATCACGCCAAAGATATGTCCTTCCGTTGAAATATCCTCTTGCCATGGTAACAAGCCAGTCACAATCCCACCGCAGTACACAAACACTAGAATCGCAAAGAAGAAATCTTTTGCTCTTCTCAGGAAAAAGGCGTTAACCAGCAGTAATCCCTACAGACCAAAAATCCATCCGCTGGCGCCAATATGAATAGCAGTGCGTCCATAATAACCAGACTAATGTTCCTTCCATAAAGATAATAAACAGGCTGGCCTGCACATAATAACGAATGGAGATAGTGGAATGCCAATTAACCCTTGAGTGCATCGGGGAATAATACCAAAATCGTTTAATACGCTACCGGTTAAACTCTCAAACAATTGGGTTATGATCAGTATTGCTGCTAATCCTAATCAGGATACGAAGGTGTTGTTTTAGCCCTATTTTCACTGTGTTGTTGCCTTATTAACTTCAGCTCTGCTTAAGAACAGAGATTTCAGAAGCACGTAGATTCAGACTCGGTCTTATCGCTTGGAATGTAAATGTGCCGCTTCTATGCGTTTCGTGCATTAACTCAAGCATTTTTATGCCGATAACGTATCAATAGTCAAGCACCCATCTGAAAGCCAGTGTCAATCCGCACAAGTCAAAGAACGAACAGCGAGTTGTGCCTTCTAATGCTTATTGTACCATTAGGCCCGTTTTCGTGGGTTGCTGAAAACGCAAATATAATGCCTTTTGGCGGCAACAGTTCAAAATATCAAGCAGATGAGTTGCCGATCGCAAAGCTTTATTATTTTTATCTGTGGATGGGGGGATATTCAGTGTAGCAGGGTCCAAAATGGTGTCTGGGTGAGTGCTGAGACCAGCTTAGTGAGAAAAAATGGACACAGCATTTTTCATAATGAAAAAAACAAACCCCATTATTTTGAATGGGGTTCGTCAACAGTCTAAAACAGCACCCAAAGGTGCTGTTTAGAATAAGCAATAACTTGTATCTTCAAACTTAATCGTAGATATTCACGCGATCACGTAACTCTTTGCCAGGTTTAAAGTGGGGAACGTATTTACCTTCCAGTTCTACTTTATCACCTGTTTTAGGGTTACGACCTACGCGCGCGGCACGGTAGTGAAGAGAAAAACTGCCGAATCCGCGCACCTCTATACGCTCACCATCTGCCAATGTTATTGCCATATGGTCGAGCATTTCTTTCACTGCATCTTCAACGGTTTTGGCCGAAATATGAGATTGCTGGCCAGCAAGTCTTTCGATTAATTCAGACTTGGTCATTAGTACCTCCCTAAACTACCGTACTTGAATAACACTAATGTGATGTGTTATCCACCGTTATTAACTTTAATTACTCGCCTTTAGCTGCTTTGAAAGCTTCAGCCATTGCGTTGTTAGCAAAGTTTGTCTCTTCTTGTTTGTTCACAGAAGCGATAGCGTCTTTTTCATCAGCTTCGTCTTTAGCGCGAACAGACAGGTTGATTACACGGTTTTTGCGATCAACACCAGTATATTTAGCTTCAACTGCATCGCCAACGTTCAGAACCAGAGTTGCATCTTCAACACGGTCACGAGAAGCTTCTGATGCACGCAGGTAACCTTCAACGCCGTCAGCCAGTTCTACTGTGGCGCCTTTAGCATCAACCGCGGTAACTTTACCATTAACAATAGCACCTTTCTTGTTTACAGATAGGTAGTTATTGAATGGATCTTCCGCCAGTTGCTTGATGCCCAGGGAGATACGCTCACGCTCTGCGTCAACTTGCAACACAACAGCGGCAATTTCGTCGCCTTTTTTGTATTCACGAACTGCTTCTTCACCGGTAACGTTCCAGGAGATGTCAGACAGGTGAACCAGGCCGTCGATGCCGCCATCCAGACCAATGAAGATACCGAAGTCAGTGATAGACTTGATTTTACCTTCAACACGATCGTTTTTGTTGTGAGTTTCAGCAAACAGCTGCCATGGGTTAGCTTTACACTGTTTCAGACCCAGGGAGATACGACGACGTTCTTCGTCGATATCCAGAACCATAACTTCCACAACATCACCAACATTAACAACTTTGGATGGGTGGATGTTTTTATTGGTCCAGTCCATTTCTGAAACGTGTACCAGACCTTCAACGCCTTCTTCGATTTCTACGAAGCAGCCGTAGTCAGTCAGGTTAGTTACACGGCCTGTCAGTTTAGTCCCTTCTGGGTAACGTTTAGCGATTGCTACCCATGGATCTTCGCCCAGTTGTTTCAGGCCCAGAGACACACGGGTACGCTCACGGTCGAATTTCAGTACTTTAACTGCAATTTCATCGCCCACATTGACGATTTCACTTGGATGTTTAACACGTTTCCAAGCCATATCAGTAATGTGCAGCAAGCCATCAACGCCGCCCAGATCAACAAAAGCACCGTAGTCAGTCAGGTTCTTAACGATACCTTTAACTTCCATACCTTCTTGCAGGTTTTCCAGCAGTTGATCACGTTCTGCGCTGTTTTCAGATTCGATAACAGCACGACGGGAAACAACTACGTTGTTGCGTTTCTGATCCAGTTTGATGACTTTAAACTCAAGCTCTTTACCTTCCAGGTGAGTCGTATCACGAACTGGACGAACATCAACCAGAGAACCAGGCAGGAATGCACGGATACCGTTCAGTTCGACAGTAAAGCCGCCCTTCACTTTGCCGTTGATGATGCCGGTAACAGTTTCTGCTTCTTCGTAAGCTTTTTCCAGCATCAGCCATGCTTCATGGCGTTTTGCTTTCTCACGGGACAGAACAGTTTCACCGAAACCATCTTCAACAGCGTCTAGCGCAACATCAATTTCATCACCGACCTGGATTTCCAGCTCACCCTGAACATTTTTGAACTGTTCTACAGGAATAGCAGATTCTGATTTCAGACCTGCGTCAACCAATACAACGTCTTTATCGATAGCAACAACGATGCCGCGAACGATAGCACCTGGACGAGTTTCAATAGATAGCAGGGATTCTTCAAAGAGTTGAGCAAAAGATTCTGTCATGTTAATGATCTTCAAGATTTCAATTTAACGTCCACTTAGCTTCCCGCCGAATGGGGTTGTTTTACATGCCCTGTCACTGTTCCTTGTGACAAGGTTGTTTGGTTTGTGGGAAAACTTTATTAGCCCACGTACCTAATTTTCAGTACATCACCATCAATTATAAGCTAAAAACTTAAAATTGCTTAGGTAATGAAAGCGTTTTTTTCACATAATTTAGCGCTTTATCGATAACTTCTTCGATAGACATACTGGTTGAATCCAATATTAATGCGTCTTCAGCGGGCGCTAACGGTGCAACGGTCCGGTTACGGTCGCGATAATCGCGTTCCTGTATCTCGGATAAAAGACGTTCAAAGTTAACACTAAAGCCCTTTTCCTGCAACTGTAGCATACGTCTGCGCGCACGTTCTTCTGCGCTAGCATCAAGGAATATTTTCACCGGCGCATCAGAAAACACTACCGTTCCCATATCCCGACCATCAGCAATCAAACCCGGCGCAACGCGAAAAGCACGTTGACGCCGTAACAATGCTTCACGCACCCGTGGAAAAGCGGCTGCCTGTGAGGCGGTATTTCCCACCATTTCGGTACGGATTTCATTGCTGACGTCTTCCCCCTCAAGTATCACATTTAGCTTCCCTTTTTCCGGGACAAAACGGACATCAAGATTAGCCGCCAAAGGAACCAACGCGTCTTCAGACCGGATATCCACCTGATGATGAATCGCCGCCAGCGCCAATACCCGATAAATAGCGCCTGAATCAAGCAGTTGCCAACCTAAAGCTTTCGCCAGTGCCTGACATAAAGTGCCTTTACCCGCGCCACTTGGCCCATCAACAGTTACTACTGGGGCTATCGCCACCATTATTGTTCTCCTTTCGCATGGCGAATTCATTCTTCGCCGAATGCTGAATATTTACTCAATAAAATAATCAATAATCTGTAGTTTATTATACGCCATCAAAAAGAAAGCGGCATAAGCGGATTCTACGGTAAGTCGGTTTTGATCAAAGAAATACGCTTTATTGAGTCATAATCATCGCCAGTTATGACTTCCGCCGGCTTAATCTTTCCAATTGATTGAAATAGTCCGGGAAGGTTTTTGCTGTACAACCTGGATCAAGGATAGTAACCGGTGTATCAGACAGGGCCACCAGCGAGAAGCACATTGCCATCCGGTGATCATTATAGGTGCCAATTTCTGCCGGTAGTAATCTTTGTGGCGGAGTAATCCGGATGTAATCTTCCCCTTCTTCCACCTCCGCACCCACTTTACGCAATTCAGTTGCCATTGCATGGAGCCGGTCTGTCTCTTTCACCCGCCAGTTGTAAATATTGCGAATAACCGTCTCCCCTTCCGCAAACAGCGCGGTCATCGCGATTGTCATCGCAGCATCAGGGATCGCATTCATATCCATATCAATGCCAGTCAGGGTACCACGTTCACATTCAACGAAGTCATCACCCCAGCGAATTTTCGCCCCCATTTTTTCCAGTACATTGGCAAATTTGGTATCCCCCTGAAGGCTGTTTTTACCAATTCCAGTCACACGCACACTACCACCTTTGATTGCCGCCGCCGCCAGAAAATAGGAAGCAGAAGACGCATCACCTTCAACCAAATAGTGGCCCGGAGAGTGGTATTTTTGCCGGCCTTTAATATGGAAAACCTGATATTGATCGTGACTTACGGTAATTCCGAAACTTTTCATTAGTGCCAGAGTGATATCAATATAAGGTTTAGAAACCAATTCACCCTGAATATGAATTTCAGAATCATTTTCCGCCAATGGCGCGGTCATTAGCAATGCGGTCAGAAACTGACTGGAAACACGGCCATCTACGGTCACTTTACCGCCAATAAAGCCGCCTTTAATGTGTAACGGCGGATAATTTTCCTGCTCCAGATAATCAATTTCCGCGCCCCCCTGACGCAAAGCATCCACAAGATGACCAATCGGGCGCTCTTTCATCCGGGGTTCGCCAGTGAGAATGACGTCATTTTTGCCAAGGCATAAAGCAGCAGCTAATGGGCGCATTGCGGTGCCGGCATTACCAAGAAACAGTTCCACCGGCCCTTTGCCGGTAATCACCCCGCCAATACCGTCAACTTCACAACAGGTACGATCATCAGACAGGCGATAGCTGACCCCCAATGCCGTCAAAGCATTGAGCATATGGCGGATATCATCACTATCCAGCAAGTTAGTCAGACAGGTTGTGCCTTCGGCAAAAGCCGCCAGTAATAGTGCACGGTTGGAAACACTTTTTGACCCTGGCAGGTTAATAGTTCCATTAATGGAGAAAATAGGTTGTAGCGTCAGGGATTGCATAAATAACAGGATCTCCGATTCTCAATTAAATTATTTTAAGTATAAAATGAGTAATTTTTACGTTTGGAAATATTTCCTTAACCCTGAATATTCCGGGAACATGTGTTCCCGGTCATGGTTGACAAGCTAGCCGTTACGGCGCTCAAAATCAGCCATAAAATCAACTAAAGCCTGAACGCCTTCTATCGGCATAGCATTATAAATAGAAGCACGCATACCGCCGGAAACACGGTGTCCTTTCAGTGCCTGCAATCCTTGTGCCTCTGCTTCTGCCAGAAATTTGCTGTCCAGTGAAGCATCTGCCATCTGGAACGGTACATTCATCAGAGAACGATTTTCAGGGGCAATCTGGTTGCGATAGAAATCGCTGTTATCAATGGCATGATAAAGCAGCCCGGCTTTGGCCTGGTTACGTTTTGCCATCTCTTGTACCCCACCGTGCTCTTTCAGCCACTTGAAGACCAAGCCGGAGAGATACCAGGCAAAAGTTGGCGGTGTGTTGAACATGGAGTCATACTCCGCCAGAACGGTATAGTCAAAAATCGATGGGGTTTCTTTACGAGCTTTACCTAATAAATCTTCACGAACAATAACCAGAGTGAGCCCCGCCGGGCCAATATTTTTCTGCGCTCCCGCATAAATCATACCATAACGGCTGACATCCAACGGTCCGGAAAGAATAGAGGAAGAGTAATCCGCAATAATCACTTTATCATCATTAAAATCCGGCTCTTCATGAACGGCGATACCGTCAATGGTTTCATTTGGGCAATAATGGACATAAGCCGCATCATTGCTTAATGACCATTCACTCATTGGCTTAACGCCTTTAAAACCATTAATTTCGGTTTTAATATTAATCACATTGGGCGTGCAATATTTTTCTGCTTCTTTGACTGCACATTCAGCCCAGTAACCGCCATCAATATAATCAGCTTTAACATTGTCACCCAGCAGGTTCATTGGGATAGCGGCAAATTGACCGCGGGCACCACCGTGGCAAAACAACACCTTATAATTTTCAGGCACTGATAATAAATCCCGCAGATCATGTTCAGCTTTTTTTGCTACAGAGATAAATTCTTTACTGCGGTGACTGATTTCCATAATCGAAGTCCCAATACCATGCCAGTTACAAAGTTCTTGTTCTGCACGGCGCAACACTTCAGCTGGTAGCATAGCCG
The DNA here is from genome assembly GCF_025384845.1 of Photorhabdus temperata. NCBI lineage: Bacteria > Pseudomonadati > Pseudomonadota > Gammaproteobacteria > Enterobacterales > Morganellaceae > Photorhabdus > Photorhabdus temperata. Next base: position 70,217 of record NZ_JAJAFX010000012.1, read on the forward strand.
GACCAGCACTGAAATTATATACCTGACTCATTTACTTCACTCCATCTGACGAAATGATAATAATAACAATAAGAATCTGATATATCGGTTGTATCATTCCCCTTTCATTGCTGCAATGGTTATTCAAACGTTGATCAAAACTATCGCAAAAATAGCCAATAAACTTGTTCATTCAGCGCTATCACAGGTGAACTTCTTATTTTTTCTCCTTTTTATTCACCGCCGTTAGAGGGAGGAATAACTTAAATGGCGAATCGGGTAAAGCAATAAAGCCGTGATACTGGTAAAATTGCGCTGCATTATCATCTTTTGCGTCAACGAACAGTGCATAAGAAGCAATTTCGGAACGAATGGTTCTCTCAAGAGCATCGGCCAGCAACGCTCCACCTAATCCCTGATTTCTGAATGCCCGATCAACGGCTAACCTCCCCATCCGCACTGCCGGCACTGTTGGGTATCGTGGCAGTTTCTTGATCATGGCCACCGGGAGGTCGGTCAACTGTATACTGGCAGCAGCCAGAGTATAATATCCGGCCACATGGTGATCATGAAGCGCAACAAAACAAGCTGCTACGCGGCGCCTAACATCTTGACCAACCTGTCTCTGAAAGTAACCATCCAGAGGTTCTGAACCACTGTAGAATGAATCACGATCGTGTTCTTCGTTGAGTTGCATAACATTAAACATCATGGAACTCATTCTGATCGTAACAGAGAGCGGCGACGTGCGAATGCACGCTCAAGCGCCGGAGTAGGTTCCGATGGATTCAGTAACGCCTGCGCAAAACACGTCTGATCAGCCAGAGACAAACGGAGTACCTCTGATTGCTCAATCGCGCGCCGCGCAGCATCTTGTGCAGCAGACACGACAAAATCAGTCATAGTACGTCCCTGAATTTCAGCGGCACGTTTAATCAGGGCATGTAGATCAGGACTCATGCGCGCCTCAAAACGCGCTGTGGAAGTAGCCATAATACACCTCAACTAAAATCGTACGGTAAATTTCCGTACGAGTAATATCTTAGCCACTTTTTGGACCGAACACTACCGCTGTTAAGCAATTGCTCAAGCAAGAAATATCAGGGCGCATTTCACACACTCATGCGCCCTTCTGTTATCTCGGAATTCATTCAATATTTAACAAACATCTCGTGAATTTTTACCGGATCATGGGTTTCAGTCAGGGCTAATTGTAAAAGCACTCTGGCCTTTTGCGGATTCAGGCGTTCAGATGCCACAAAGCCATATTTGCTATCATCCACTTCCGCATTTTGAGTCACGTAACCCACCGGTACACGGCTTGCTCTCACGACCACAACCCCATTTTTAGCGGCTTTAGCCAGGGTATCGAAAATCGTTTTGTACATATTACCGTTACCCACCCCTGCGCTGACAATCCCTTGATAGCCACCACTCAGTAGTGCTTTCGCTGGTAGATCAGAAGCATTCGCATAGTTATAAACAATCCCGACCTTTGGCAACTTATCCAATTTACTAATATCGAAAATAGCCTTGTCCGCTCTCGGCTTCGCTTCAGCGTAATAATTGACTTTGCCATTATGAACAAAACCTTCAGCGCCGGCATTAATTGGCTGGAACGCCTGAACTTCCGTCGTACTCATTTTCACCACGGTACGCCCGCTGATAACAGCATCATTCATTGCCATCAACACACCACGGTTGGCTGATTCTTTATCACCCGCAACCACCACAGCGTTATACAGATTCAATGGACCATCAGCACCAAGCGCCGTAGATGGGCGCATTGCGCCAACCATCACAATCGGTTTCTGACATTGGGTCGTCAGATCGAGGAAGTAAGCCGTTTCTTCCATCGTGTCTGTACCGTGTGTGATAACAAAACCATCGGTCTCGTCACAATCTGCGTTGATTTTTTTCGCCAGTGTCAGCCACACCTGATCATTCATATCTTGTGAGCCAATACTAAACACCTGCTCACCTTTCAGGTTGGCGATATCTTTGATGCCAGGAACAGCATTGACTAATACATCAATACCCACTTTTCCAGCAACATAATTGGATTCTGTTGCAGATTTGCCCCCACCTGCAATCGTTCCTCCTGTTGCTAAAAGCGTAATATTTGGCAAAGCAATAGCTGAACTGCTGATTAATGCCAATAAACTGGCTAAAGCTGTGTGTTTCATCTTTTTCATACTGCTTTCCTTAATAAAAAATATCCTATTTGATTATGAATGATAGTATCAATAAATCTGCGATACATACCAGACTTTAGCTACTGAAAAAAAACTCGTATGATGAGTGTTTTGTAATGGGCTCTCATAAGTGAATATCATGATGCAAACCTTCATTCCCGGCAAAGACGCCGCACTGGAAGATTCAATCAATAGCTTTCAGCAAAAACTGCAACATCTTGGCTTTAATATCGAAGAAGCCTCCTGGCTGAATCCGGTTCCTCATGTCTGGTCAGTGCATATCCGTGACCGTGACTGCCCTTTATGTTTTACCAACGGTAAAGGTGCAAGTAAAAAAGCCGCTTTAGCTTCTGCTTTAGGGGAATATTTTGAACGTTTGTCAACCAACTATTTTTTTGCTGATTTCTACTTAGGACAAGCTATCGCTAACGGTGATTTTGTCCATTATCCCAATGAGAAATGGTTTGCTTTACCGGAAGATGATTCCCTGCCGGAAGGTATTCTGGATACCCGGTTACGTCAGTTTTACGATCCTGAGAATGATTTATGTGCAAGTCAGTTAGTTGATTTGCAATCAGGTCATGAAGAGCGCGGAATCTGCTCACTGCCATTTACCCGTCAATCTGATCATCATACCGTTTATATACCAATGAATATTATTGGCAATCTTTATGTTTCCAATGGGATGTCAGCAGGCAATACAGTCAATGAAGCCAGAGTTCAGGGGTTATCAGAAGTTTTTGAACGCTATGTAAAAAACCGGATTATCGCAGAAGGCATCAGCCTGCCAGAAATTCCCCAGGAAGTGATGAGTCGTTATCCTGGGGTTGTTGAAGCAGTTAACAAATTACAGGATGAAGGCTTCCCACTCTATTGTTATGACGCTTCTCTTGGTGGGCAATTCCCGGTTATTTGTGTGGTTCTGTTTAACCCCAATAATGGTACCTGTTTCGCCTCTTTTGGTGCTCATCCTGAATTTGGTGTGGCACTGGAACGTACAGTTACCGAACTGTTGCAGGGCCGCAGTCTAAAAGATCTGGATGTGTTCAATGCCCCCACTTTCGATAATGAAGAAGTTGCGGAACATACCAATCTGGAAACCCACTTTATTGATTCGAGTGGATTAATCAGTTGGGATCTATTCAAGCAAGATGCTGATTATGCATTTGCTGACTGGAATTTCAGCGGCACCACAGAAGAAGAATTTGCCACCTTGATGGCTATCTTCAAACAGCTGGATGCGGAAGTTTATATTGCTGACTACGAACACCTTGGTGTTTATGCCTGCCGTATTCTGGTGCCGGGTATGTCTGATATTTATCCCGTGGAAGATTTGCATATTGCCAATAACACCATGGGGATTCATCTGCGTGAAACTTTATTCGCGCTACCGGATAGCCAATGGCAACCGGAGGAATATCTGGCACTGCTTGAGCAATTAGATGAAGAAGGTCTGGACGATTTTACCCGTGTCCGTGAACTGCTTGGCATTGCTGTTGGTAAAGATAATGGCTGGAGCAATTTACGTATTGGTGAACTGAAATCCATGTTAGCGCTGGCAGGTGGTGATCTGGAACAAGCGCTGATTTGGGTAGAGTGGACTCAGGATTTTAACGCCTCAGTCTTTACAACTGAACGGGCTAACTATTATCGCTGTCTGCAAACACTGCTTTTACTTGCTTTGGAAACGGATAAAGAACCTTCACAATATTACCAGGCATTCATAAAAATGTACGGACAGGATGCTGTTGAAGCAGCGTCAGCGGCTATTTCCGGTGAAAATTGTTTTTATGGCCTGTGGTCAATCGATTCAGATTTAAAATCACTGTCTGCTCATCAGGCTTTATTAGCCGCTTATGATAAGTTGCAAAAAGCAAAAAATCATTTCTGGAACGCCAAATAATATTCAATTTGGCTGAAAAGATAATTTATTATTAAAAGTAAAATTCAGGTTAAATTAAGTTTATTTAAAACAACAAATAAATAACAAATTAACCTGAAATTTTACTGATTGAATGGCCTTTCAATCAGTAAATAAAAAAATACAATAAAATTTAAAAAAATTTTAATTCACATAACTCAATAAATTAATTAGCATTTTATCCATTCAAACCCATCAAAACAGCGTTTGCGCTCTGAGGATTATGATCTATATCAAATTTAGCCCCACGCACCTTTGTTACTATCATTACGTACAATAACTAATGAATAATAAAGAGAATGTTAGTATGCGAGCTGACAGCCCTTTTAACTTATTGCCACCTGCTGTAATGACACAAATCGCCGATGATATTGGTGTTTATAAAACCACCAAACATCCGGCAATAACCTATATATCAGCCATCACTGCCGGGATTTTTATTTCTATTGCGTTTGTCTTTTATATTACCGCCACCACAGGAACCGCCTCTGTCCCTTACGGGCTGGCTAAATTAGTTGGCGGAATCTGTTTCTCCCTCGGATTAATGTTAGTTGTCGTTTGTGGGGCAGACTTATTTACTTCCACTGTGCTCACAATTATTTCTAAAGCAACCGGACGGATAACCTGGCACCAAATGTTTAAAAACTGGATTAACGTTTATTTAGGTAACCTGATTGGCGCGCTATTTTTCGTCGCAATGATATGGTTTGCCGGTCAATATAATGTTGCTAACGGATTATGGGGCCTGAACGTACTGCAAACAGCTGACCATAAAGTACACCACACGTTTATTGAAGCCCTGTTTTTAGGCATTCTCGCTAATCTGATGGTTTGCCTCGCGGTTTGGATGGGTTACGCCGGACGGAGTTTAATGGACAAAATATTTGTCATGATTTTACCTGTAGCCATGTTTGTCGCCAGCGGCTTTGAGCACAGTATTGCTAACATGTTTTTAATTCCGCTTGGTATTGTTATTAAGAATTTCGCACCAACTGAATTCTGGATCAATGTGGGAACAACACCCGAACAATTTTCTCAACTCACCATTTCACACTTTATTACTGACAATTTAATTCCGGTCACTATCGGTAACATTATCGGTGGCGCAATTTTGGTGGGTTTGACTTACTGGTTCATTTATCTGCGTAGCGAGCAAAAACATTAATTAGCTCCCTCGCCGGGTTTCTCAAAAGTTCGATTATTAAAAGGTAGAAGTATCATGAGTGAATTAAATGGAAAATTCTCTGTCGCATGGCAAGGTTTTAATCAGGGTGACTGGCAAAACGAAGTTAACGTTCGTGACTTCATCCAAAAAAATTATACACCCTATGAGGGTGATGAATCTTTCCTGGCAGGTTCGACCAAAGCAACTGATACCCTGTGGGAAAAAGTCATGGAAGGTATCAAAATCGAAAACCGCACTCATGCGCCGGTTGATTTTGATACTAATGTTGCTGCTACCATTACCTCCCATGATGCGGGTTACATCGAAAAAGATCTGGAAACTATCGTTGGCCTGCAAACCGAAGCCCCGCTGAAACGCGCCCTGATCCCATTTGGCGGCATCAAAATGGTGGAAGGATCATGTAAAGTTTATGGCCGTGAACTCGATCCTAAACTGAAACAAATTTTCACTGAATATCGTAAGACGCATAACCAGGGTGTGTTCGATGTTTACACGCCAGATATTCTAAAATGCCGAAAATCCGGTGTGCTAACAGGTTTGCCTGATGCCTATGGCCGTGGTCGTATCATTGGTGACTATCGCCGAGTTGCGGTATACGGTATCGACTATCTGCGTGATGATAAATTCGCCCAATTCAATTCGTTGCAAGAAAAACTGGAAAACGGCGAAGATCTGGCGACAACTATTCAGTTACGGGAAGAGATTGCCGAACAGCATCGTGCTCTGAACCAGATTAAAGAGATGGCGGCTAAATATGGCTATGATATTTCTGGTCCCGCGACTAACGCTAAAGAAGCGGTGCAATGGACTTACTTCGCTTATCTGGCGGCGGTTAAATCTCAGAATGGCGCCGCGATGTCCTTCGGCCGCGTGTCCAGTTTCCTGGATATCTACATCGAACGGGACCTGAAAGCCGGGAAACTGACAGAAATTGAAGCTCAGGAATTGATCGACCATCTGATCATGAAACTGCGTATGGTTCGCTTCCTGCGCACACCTGAATATGATGAACTGTTTTCCGGTGACCCCATTTGGGCAACAGAATCTCTGGCCGGTATGGGAGTGGATGGCCGTACTCTGGTGACGAAAAACAGTTTCCGTTTCCTGAACACTTTATACACCATGGGTCCATCGCCCGAACCCAACATGACTATCCTGTGGTCTGAAAAACTGCCTGTGAGTTTCAAAAAGTTCGCAGCAAAAGTTTCCATCGACACCTCATCTTTACAGTATGAGAACGATGATCTGATGCGTCCTGACTTCAACAATGATGACTACGCTATCGCCTGTTGTGTCAGCCCGATGATTGTCGGTAAACAGATGCAATTCTTTGGTGCCCGCGCAAACCTAGCGAAAACTATGCTGTACGCAATCAACGGCGGCGTGGATGAAAAACTGAAAATGCAGGTTGGCCCTAAAGAAGAGCCAATGAAAGATGCAGTCCTGGACTACGACAAAGTTATGGCCCGTATGGATCATTTTATGGATTGGCTGGCAAAACAGTATGTTACCGCACTGAACATCATCCACTATATGCATGATAAATACAGCTATGAAGCGGCACTGATGGCGCTGCATGATCGTGATGTTTACCGTACTATGGCCTGTGGTATCGCGGGTCTGTCCGTCGCGGCGGACTCGTTGTCTGCAATCAAGTATGCCAAAGTCTCTCCGATCCGTGACGAAGACGGTTTAGCTGTTGACTTCAACATTGAAGGTGAATACCCACAATTTGGTAACAACGACCCGCGTGTTGATGATATCGCCTGTGACCTAGTTAAGCGCTTCATGAAGAAAATCCAGAAACTGAAGACTTACCGTAACTCCGTGCCTACTCAATCTGTTCTGACCATCACCTCTAACGTGGTATATGGCAAGAAAACCGGCAACACGCCTGATGGACGTCGCGCTGGCGCGCCATTTGGCCCAGGCGCTAACCCAATGCATGGCCGTGATCAGAAAGGGGCCGTCGCTTCTCTGACATCTGTTGCTAAACTGCCATTCGCCTATGCGAAAGATGGTATCTCTTATACTTTCTCTATCGTACCGAATGCGTTAGGTAAAGATGACGAGGCACGTAAAACAAACCTGGCAGGTCTGATGGATGGTTACTTCCACCACGAAGCAACGATTGAGGGTGGTCAGCACCTGAACGTCAACGTAATGAACCGAGACATGTTGCTGGATGCAATGGAAAACCCTGAAAAATACCCTCAATTAACCATTCGGGTATCGGGTTATGCCGTGCGTTTCAACTCATTGACGAAAGAACAACAACAGGATGTTATCACCCGTACTTTCACACAATCTATGTAATAATATATTGCCAAAAGGCCCTGAATTCTGGGGCCTTTATTCATTTATCCCGTCAGTTTTGGAGCAATCCTGTTATGTCCGTACTTGGCCGAATCCACTCTTCCGAATCCTGTGGCACCGTTGATGGCCCAGGTATCCGGTTTATCGTCTTTTTTCAGGGCTGTCTGATGCGCTGCCTCTATTGCCATAACCGCGATACATGGGATACCCACGGTGGTAAAGAAGTCACTGTCGAAGAATTGTTGAAAGAAGCAACGACCTATCGTCATTTTATGAACGCCTCAGGCGGCGGCGTTACCGCATCGGGTGGTGAAGCCATTCTTCAGGCTGAATTTGTGCGTGACTGGTTTAGAGCCTGCCATACCGAGGGGATTCATACCTGTCTTGATACCAACGGATTTGTCCGCCGCTATGATCCGGTTATTGATGAGCTGATGGACGCGACTGATCTTGTTATGCTTGATTTAAAACAGATTAATGATGAAATCCACCAACAGCTGGTCGGTGTTTCAAATCACCGCACTTTGGAGTTTGCCCGCTATCTGGCTAAACGTAATCAAAAAACCTGGATTCGTTACGTTGTTGTTCCAGGCTGGTCTGATGATAATGAATCCGCTCATATGCTGGGTGAATTTACCCGGGATATGAAAAACATTGAGAAAATTGAGCTTCTGCCTTATCACGAACTGGGTAAACATAAATGGATTACCATGGGTGAGGAATATAAGCTGGAAGGTGTTAAACCTCCTGCAAAAGAGACAATGGACAGAGTTAAAGGTATTTTGGAAAGTTATGGGCATAAGGTTGTGTATTGAATTTCTTAACCGCCATTCCTGAAATGAAATGTGAAGTACAGTAAAACTGAAAATCGGATTATTCCGGTTTTCAAGATTAAAATAAAAAAGAGAACATCTATCAATTCAAGCCTAATTTCTCCGAAAGACAGAGATGCATTCAGGAAATAACCGAAGAACTGCTACTTATATTTCCAGGCTAACTGCTCCTGCGTCTAAAACACGCTTAAGAAAATATCCTTATAGGCAAAAATAAATATTGACTTATGATTTACATTGTATATTTTTAGTACATCGCACTATACCCAATAGATTTCAAGTTGCAGCGCGGCGGCAAGTGAACGCATCCAACAAAGCAGCAACTTGAAAGATGAAGGGTATATATTAAGTTAAGCTTCAAAGAAACAGGTTGTCTATTATGGATACTTTAGATGAATTCTACGAAAGAAACCCTTGGGCCAGAGGGTACTTTGATAATAGTACCAATAAAGAAAGGAAACTTTTGAAAATTCAGATGGATAAACAAAATGAGTTGATGGTGCTCATGGATAGAGTTGCCAACAAATATATGAAATGGAGCCTGGCTAAAGACCATTTTATTCATGAAGTTATTGCTTATTCTGAAGATATCACCGCAAAGATAAATACCGGGGAGCTTTCGATCTCTGAGGCAATAGCGTCGTTAGATGAAGAGATGCGATCGTTAGAAAAACAGGATGCAATGCTTTCTCAAAAGAGAGTAAGGCAAGCTATCGTTGTAAAGAAAAAAGCGCCAGATGAGAATACTAAAAGCAGAAGAGATGAAGTAGTCAATTTGATTATTGCATGGATTGGATTTGTATCTGGAAGTATACAATTCCTTGGTGGGTTTATTGCTATTGATTCCCTTGTTGGAGCAGCGCCAGGAGCACTATTGATGGCTCATGGCTTTAATAACATTATTGAAAGTGGGCATTATATCCTTTATCGTGAGAGCTATACTGGACCGGTTAAATTTGTCTATGAAGGGGTTGGAGAAAAAGCTTTTGGGATGGATAAACGCAATGCTGATGTAATATATACATCGGTTGATGTTGGTATGTCTATTAATGGGTTTCTTGGCTATAAACTCGAACCAGATAGTCAAAGATTATATCGGTATATAAATGCTGATCTGCTTGTTGGTTTGAAGCGACAAGGTATAGAAACTATGAATTATAAAGAGATTGCTTTAGAAATCACAGGTGACCTGAATACCGTTTATGGGCAATATAGATCGTATTGAAGGAAGGATAGAATGGTAGATTATTTATACATTATTTTTTCTTTACTTGCGCTTTATCCTCTATACATTGCTTTTAAAAAACTTTTAACCCCCTATGATGTTTATATTAATTTTTCAGCTGTATTACTTATGGTAGCATCTAATCTTTTCCATATACATGTTTTCTATACTAGTCGGATTCCATTTTTGGGTGTGTCCATATCAGATAATGACTTCATGTTTTACAGTCCTTTTGTACTATCTTGGTTGTGTACCATTACCTGTATGATCGCACACAGCAGACATTATAGAAAAAACAAATGGTGATTTTATAGATAAATAAATTAATGATCGATAATCAGCTATACTAAGGATATAAGTAATAACCTATATCTACGTTTTATTTTCCTTGATTATGATGATTCCTTTGTATTTTTTTCAAAGTGGCTTCTACAATCCAATAATTATTACTGCAATTTTTCCGCTGGATTAGTTGTACTTGTTTATATAGCATTCCATATGTACGTTTTTAATTTTTACCGCATTCCAATTATCAATATAGGCATTAATGACCCATTGCAATTCGCATCCTTAATTCTTGCCCTACTTTGCTGTATTCCATATTGGATTGCACATAAGAGATTTTATAGAGAAAACAGATGATTTTTGCAGGTAAAATAAAACTATTTTACCTGCACATAGATTAATAAATTCGATCATCCCAAATACTATAAGCACTAGTCCCTGCTATATGATGAGTCCATGTGATACTCTTATATCGCAAAGAGATCGTTTCTTGCGGCTGTGACCCCGCATGTGTTATTGAATGAGGATGATAAACAGCTAAATCAGTTATCGTCGCCTCAATCACTTTTATAGTGTAATACAACTCCTGAATGCCAAATTGATTCGTTCTACAAATATCAAAGAAAGCATCTAACACTTCATTATCTGAAATCGCCACCCCCAAAAGCGGTGATGACTTATCAACAGGCTTTTTAAATGTTATAGGATGGTGATTAACATTCTGATCCCTGGTTAGAGAATGAGTGAGATTATATACGAATATCTTGTCTATATGATCTAATTGACCTTTATTTCCTATTGAGTCTACAGATGAACAACCTGCCGATATCAACCCCTGCTTACGGCCTTTCAACGTTAAATAAATTAAGTCTGACATATACACTCCTTCTTAGTGCTCAAATACCGATGACTTACCATTAACACGAGTCTTCATTCTACATAAAAAAAGCCCAAATAGAATTAAAATTTATGATTTCAGGGATATATTTCAATTAAACTCAGCCACTAAATTACATTGAAACACTTTGTTACAATTATTTACAAATTAATACAATTAGAAACATTCAGCAACACATTGAATTTAAATTAACCAGAACTTTTGGCTTACTCATTATAATTATCACTTTTCGATTAACGAAATTAATATAATATATACTCAGATTTCTCAAATAGTGATGTCTTTTTAAATGAAGACAGGAAAAAGCTATTTAGCCTATTACTAACTAACAGATAAACTGGAAAATTCATGAATAATCAAGATCTAAGTTCTAATCCCAACATACCTGACAATAAAGAAGTGTTTATTCCTGGTGGTCAGTCCCTTGATGGGGAAAATGGAGTAAAATGGATTGGTCAGGCATGGAATCTCGTCAAAAACAAATTAGGCATGTGGGTACTGCTCAATATTATCTATCTGGCTATTATTATGGGTCTCCAGATGATTCCTCTTCTTGGGTTGTTCGCTGGAGTTTTAGGTCCAATATTTATTGGCGGTATTATTGCTGTGTGTGAAAAACAGAGAACTACCGGACAATTTGAGCTAGGGCTGTTATTCAGTGGATTTCAGAAAAATTTTACATCACTGCTTTGCGTTGGTGCTTTATCATTTGGCATTATAATCCTTGGCGTAATCGCAGCACTCATTGTCGGCGGTAGTACAATGATTCATATCTTATTATCCAGCCAACAAGGGGACATTTCAGCCGAAATGCTCAAACATAGCCTATCTACGCTATTTCTCAGTACCTTTGTTATATTTATCTTCTACATCGTTGCCCTCGCTTTAACCTGGTTTGCACCCGCATTAATCATTATCCATAATTTGAAATTCGGTGCTGCCATATCAATGAGCCTGGAAGCCGTGAAAAAGAATTTGTTACCAGGTTTTCTATTCTTCATGACTATCGGCTTAATTTTCATGATCTCCGCAATTCCTTTAGGTTTAGGCCTCTTAATCTCTATGCCACTATTTTTGGTTAGCTATTACTCCTCTTATCGCAGCATTTTTATCGGTAAGGAGAAATCATCTACTTTAATTAGCTAAAAGACACATCTACTATTTGCTGAAAAAAGTCATTTTTATTTTCAGCAAATTAATAAATATGACAACAGTAAAAATAAGTAATCAAAAACCCTTAACGAAATATTACATATGCACCAGGCAGCCACGTTCCATAAGTATGGAAACGGCATAAGGTACTTCTGAAAAACTATTCCACCTGAGATCAAGTTTTTTAAGATTATATAAATCAATAAAGCTATCAGGTAAAGTAGATAGATTATTAGCTCGTAAATACAAAGTCGTAAGTTCACTCAGTGAACCAAATGAATTAGGCAATTCATTAAGTTTATTGAACCTAAAGTTCAATTCTCTAAGTGAAGTAAGATTACCAAAATCTAATGGAATATCTGAAATTAAATTATTTGATACATCCATTATGGTTAGAGATTTCATAAGACTAATTTCATTAGGCAACAATCTAATATGGTTATTTGTTCACGAAGATTCGATAAGTGTGAAATTCTTTCATCTATATGGGTAATTTTATTATTATATAACCGCAACTCAACTAAAGAATTAATTTTAAAAACCACATCTGGGATCTGCTCAAATAAATTATCTGTAAGATTAAGATAAATGGTATTTCTTAGTTTATGAAAACTCTCAGGAATTAATGATATATTGTTATCGCTAATATATAAATATTGCAATGACTCTAAATCACCTATCCCATTTGGTAAGTTGTCTATTTCATTGTGACCGAGATCCAACATCTTTAATGAAGAAAGTTTACAAATAGATTCAGGAATTATTTTCAACTTATTGCATGATATATTAAGAACCTGCAAATTTTTGTGATTACAGATAGCATCAGGAAATACATTAATGTTATTGTTATAAAAACTTGCCGTTTTTAATTTTGTCCCTGATAACATCAGCTCATCAATAGCACTCAATTCCAAACTATCCTGATTCAGATGTACGGTTTCAAAGTTGTCAGAAAACTCATTTAAATGTTGATGTAGTAGCATGAACTTCCTCTTCCCCTGCTAAGCTTTTCTTCCTAAAAATAGATACAAAAACCAATGTCACTGTAGAAGTCATTTTTACTGGTATACGTAACTTATATTTAGGTGTATTAAAATCAGATTCATTAATTATATCTCAGAATATAAAAAATACATAATAATTAATTTACCTATTGATTATCATATAGTTGTTTTTACTTCTTATATTTTTGATCTATTTTCAGTTACTCAATAACATTAAATTATAGTATTATGACTCAGATTTATTAACAATGATGAATAGTCAGATACCAACCAATAATTTTGGATACTACTATAAATAGAATGAAAAAATAAAGTTATCAGGAAAAAAACCCATTTAACTTAGAAGATCAAAAGATTTTTCTCCAAAATATATCTCATCAACTGCTTGCACTACTATATCTTGCAAGTGCCTTGAGCCAGAGGTATCGGGTCAAGAATAACGCTCCCAATGCATATATAAAAGCTAAAGCCAACGTGCCGAAATTCAGAATACCTAAGGCGGCTTGCACAGGCACATTACTGACGAAAGCAATAGGTAATATGAAACTAAGAACGAACCGCATAGCACCAGGATAAGCGCTGACAGGGAATCGCCCCATATCCATGAGAGAATAACAAATGATCCATACGTCAGAAACTTTAGTGAACCAAAAAGCAATGAGATTTGAGCACATGAACAGAGAATAGAAAATACATGCACCCAATAATAACGTTAAATTAAATTGCAGGAAATTTGGTAATGTTAAGGCTTCTCCTTGAAACATAGCCACCAAAACAACTATATAGCCAACAATAAAATTTGCACCGTCCCACACATTGAAACGATGAAATGTGATAAAAAACTGATGGTCGATAGGGCGAATAAGCATAAAATCTAAGTCACCTCGCCTGATGTATTCTGATAAGGAGTGGATGCTTGGAAATAACCAGCTATCAATGAGTGACTCTATAATAAGGGTGACACCAAGCAAAGCAACCATCTGATTGAAATCCCATCCTCCTACTTGGGAAACCTGACCAAAGAACCCCGTCAGAACAAGTAAAGCTAGCAGGCAAGCAAGGGCGGAGTTGATCAAATTGACCAAAGCGTTAAGCCGAAATTCAAGTTCCAAGATGAAAGAATTTCTTATCAATACCAACAATAGTAAACCGTACCGCATTTAGTTAAACTCCTGAAGCCGTATATTTTTTCAATCCTATCGACCATAGAAAAACACGAATTAGCATGAGCGCTATAACCCAAAATAGCTGTATCAAGAAGCCTATTAGCAATTCATCATGGTCTAGTTTTCCTAATATTATTTGAACCGGGGAATCCATTGCCGATGCAAAAGGCAAAACTTTCAATAATCCTGCGATGCCAGGTGGATATAAATCAAGAGGAATGAGTGATCCTCCAAGTATCGTATAAAGCGCCCAAAGCAATGGGTCAAACGCCATTGCGTTATTAATCCAAAAGGCCAGCAAGCCCAGACAATAATAAAGATGGAAAATGATAATCCAAGCAAGCATGAGTGAAGGTAAAAAAAACAAAAAGCTCCAGATATCTAAACGTTGCAAATTACCAGTCAAAACAATACCAGAAATAAAAACCACTAATATAATCGGCCCCCGAACAATCATCTGTCCCACGTGATCTGCAATATAGCAATAGAGGGGAGACACAGGGCGCAACAATAGCATAGAGAGTTCACCTCGGCGGATATCACGATCCAAGCGCTGCATTACCCAAATGGACGTTAATTGACGCACCAAGTAAATAGAAAGGAAATAAACCGCGAAATCGCTGGGTGTATAACCGCCGATGACCCCTCCATCTGCCAGATTAAACCAAACTAGCATCACAGCGATAGGCATCACACCACCTATCATCCAAACCATCGACTGCGCTCGATATGCAATAGCCTGAGAGAAAGATTGACCAATGAGCACCCTCCATAACTGTAGGGTCCGCTTAAAGCATTTGAACATTAGACTCACCATTTGAAGATAAATACCCCTCTAGTACACGATCTATCGGTTCATCATGGATTGAAATATCAAGAACAATTCGTTCCGAAATCAATCTTGTAATTGCAGAAGGTAGTGCGTCATGCTCCACGACTAATTCGATATCGTGACCATCATAGAATAGCAAGCCGGGTAACGAATTCAGTGCCGGCCTCATCGGACCTGAAAGAGTGGCCTTTACAATCTTTCTGGGAGAGCGCTTTGCAATTAAATGCGAGAGCTGTCCATCATAGACAATCTCTCCCGAATTGATGATGATGACACGTCGTGCAAGTGCTTCCACATCCGCCATGTAGTGAGAAGTTAGGAGAATTGTTGCTTTGTGTGTCTGATTATAATGCAGGATAAATTCACGGACGACTCGCTGCATGTTTACATCTAGTCCAATAGTGGGTTCGTCCAAAAACAAAACCTTTGGCTTATGTAACAGTGATAGAGCCAATTCGCATTTCATGCGCTCTCCAAGAGACAGGTTACGAACCGGCCTGTCAATCACTGAACGAATAGAAAGCAATTCAACAAGCTCGTCGCGGCATCTGGAAAACTCATCATCTTCCAAATCATAGATAACCTTATTGAGTATGAAGGAGTCATTCGGCGTGAGATCCCAGGCGAGTTGCTGTTTCTGCCCTGCCACAAATGATATTGATTTTAAATATTCGTTCCTACGTTCATAAGGCGTATGTCCTAAGACATTGATATCCCCAGAAGAGGGTTGAATGATGCCAACCAACATTTTCATAGTGGTGGTTTTTCCCGCTCCATTCGCACCAAGAAAACCAATAATTTCTCCCTCTTCAATGGAGAAATTAATCGCCTTCACCGCCTGTACTACTGCATAGTCTCTTTTAACGAATGACTTTAGACTACCCAAAAGACCGGGATTTTTTGTGTAGATACTGTAGGACTTACTCAAATTTCTTACTTGAATAATGCTCATAGAAATCCGCTAATTGAATTCTCAAACTAATTTTTAACCGCTCGTACTAATCGCCCACTCTCCTCTTGTGCTATCCTGAGTCCATAGAGTCCGAGTGCATTGTTACAAAAAACATCTTCCCAAGCTTCCTCAGGTAGACCTTTACTAAATGCATCAATATAAGAACCTAAATGCACCATCGGCCAGCCGGAACCAAAAATTAATTTTCGAGAAGTGCCAAGATAGTCAAGCATCCAAGACAGCGGCTTTGAGATAAGCCTGTTTGCACGCTCATCCGAATGAGTCCTGAGATCCCCATCAATGAGAGACGACCCCTCAAGGAAGACATTAGTGTTTTTCGAGGCAACAGCAGCAGCACTGCGAAACCATGGGTTTCCAGCATGGACCAGCACAAAGTTGACATCAGGATAATCGACAGCTATCTCGTCTAAAGAAACAGGGTCTGCATATTTAATTTTAGCGTGGGGCCAACCAGGGTCACCACTGTGAAACATAACGGGGATTTTCAACATTGATGCGAGAGAATAGAGAGGTTGGAATATATCATCAGATGCATACCGATGTATAAAACCAACATTAATTTTTATCGCCAATTTTTCCCCTGACGAAAGGCTCTGACTGATTGAGGTAAGGTCATAGTCCAAGCTTCGCACAACAGCACAATGGTAAATCCCTAATTGACTTAGATCACCATGCTCCTTAGATGGAGATGCAGAATCCGAGAGGGAACCAATGAAGCGTATATCAGCTATAGATTCTTTGTAAGAGGCCAGCGAACACTCCACACCACTGAAATGATCCGACCTACCGTCAAATTCAGTATGAATGTGAGCGTCGAATACATTAACATCAAATTCTCTCATCAAGCCCTCAAATGTCTAATTTAATTGAATTGCAGGCCAGTAACCGCCTGTTAATATCGGAGGCATAATCAGAAGCCCCTAGTCCCTGCTCCACATGAAAGGCATAGCCTAAATCGAGATCGAAACGTGTACGGAAGCTATGGGGTTCACTACTTTCTACAATAAAACCCGCATTTTGCAGAGATCTTAAAGATACCCTGACGTCAGACGTGAGAAGCTTAACCGCCCCCAACTGGGCTCCTCCGCTTTCATCAAGGTTAAGTTCAACACCGAAATACAATTGGAACTCAGCAGGACTAAGCCAATGTAATTGCTGTTGTCCAATCAGTACAGTTCGTTTGTTCTGCTCACCGCAACTCCCTATAGAAAAAAGAAGCTGGTACCAACGCCTTGCATCCTCGACTGGAGTATGAGTACAAAAATAGAACCCACCAATCCCATAAATCCCATTAAGGCAACAAGTCGCTTCAGCCCATGCCTTCCGACGAAGCAGGTATTGGATTATCTGTAGAGTACAACCTGGCGTCTCAGTGTCAAGAACATCCAAGACAGCCCAAGCTGGCTCTACCCACCCCTCCAGTTGAGGAACAATATACCGAACATCCGAAGTATTTAGGGGAAAGTCTTTCAAAATCTCTGCACAGGACTGTACATCCGCAGTAGCAGCCACAAGTGCATAGGGGTAACCGAATCGGGAGGCACGTTGTTCTGCTTCAGTGCAGCAGGCTTCGAATTCACGTGAATCTACTATCTCTATCAATTCAAGATATGAACCTGTGAAATGAACAAAAATACTATCCTTGCCCCCTTTATGCCGGAGAGAATTTTGGCTAATCAAGAATCCTGCCTGCTCTAAGCGAGCGATAGCCTGTTTCCTACTCCCGGCTGGAAGGATGCCATAGCAATGATCTATTAACGCAATCATAGTTGACGACTCCTAGCACCTATTCAATTCAACCATATCTTCAATAGGCAGGAAAACATCAATTGCTCCAAGGACTTCCTTTAATTGTTCAACACTATTAACACCCACCACTGGCGATATAACAGCGGGCCTTTGCAATAACCATACCAGAGCGACTTGAGTACAACTCACGGCATTTCTACCAGCTATATCCCTAATCAATTGGAGGATTTTCCAGCTCTTATCGCTGTTGTAGAGTTTGTTCACATCATCTGCCCTAAGAGATTGGATTTTCGGTGCATCTTGATGATATTTCCCAGTAAGAAAACCTTTAGCGAGAGGAACATACGGCAACATTCCAATCCTCTCTTCTTGACACAAATCCATCATTTCACACTCATACTCGGCTCTATCCAACAGGTTGTATTTTCCCTGTACCGTCACATACGAAACGTAGTTATGTTTAGCACATAACCCTAATGACTTCATAAGTCTCCAGGCTGGAAAGTTTGAACACCCGATATAACGCACAAGACCCTGTGTTACCAGATCATCCAGAGCCCGGTGAATTTCCTCCATAGGTACATTAGGATAGTCATCGTGAGCTTGGTAAAGATCAATGTAATCAGTTCCAAGACGTTTTAAGGACTGTTCAACCGCTTTGATAATATGTTTCCTCGAAAGCCCTTCGCTGTTCGGTCCTTTTCCCATGGGCGCTGAAAATTTGGTCGCGATAATGAGATCATCCCGTCTAGCATACGACTTCAACCAGCGACCGATAATTATCTCTGATACCTGCCCTCCTTCATTATCATCTGGCAAATAAATTGGATAGCAATCAGCAGAGTCAAGGAAGTTACCTCCTTGCTCGGTGAATACATTAAGTATTTCGTGCGCACCTTTTTCATCCACCCATCTGCCGAACTGCTGGGTACCAAGGCAAATAGGTGATACATAAGCTCCACTATATCCAAGAGTTCTATATTTCATGAGTATATTTTTTAGTCCCAGTCGAAATCATAGTCGAAGACAGGTCGCTTACCAACTTGAGGCGTTATTCCTCCCCGCCCACCACCACCTTCAGGATGAACAGCAAGTTCAGGACGTATAGACCGAAAGTTTTCACATTCAAGCCAAACTCTGTACATCAGCCGTTTATTCTTAGAATCATCATTATCTTCGAATGCTGTGCGAGAGTGCAGGCATAGATAATTGTTGAAGAAAACCATGTCGCCTTCCTCAAGAGATGTAATCCAGCAAAAAGCAGAAGATGTTGCCAACTCATCAAGATAGTCGACAGCTTCTCGCAGCTTGGCTGGGATTTTCTCGCCCCGAGCAAACGCAGCGGCAAACATGTTAAACCTCAGGTATCGAATGCTAATATCCCCGTTACATTCGGAAAATACCGGTACATTGTATTCGGTTATTTCACTCGCTCCTAGAGGATGCTCATTGAGCCGGTGGTAGGGATAACCAGTGTATAATGCTGGCAGCAAGTCTGGTCGACTTTTCTTGATGGCATCATGAAGAGCTAACGCGCTCGCAAATTTGCTATAACCTCCTTGCTTAGCTTTCCTGACACATAACATACAAACCACATCTGGCTGATCCGTATGCATTACCAACTCTTCACGATT
This sequence comes from Photorhabdus temperata, assembly GCF_025384845.1. Taxonomy (NCBI): domain Bacteria; kingdom Pseudomonadati; phylum Pseudomonadota; class Gammaproteobacteria; order Enterobacterales; family Morganellaceae; genus Photorhabdus; species Photorhabdus temperata. The sequence continues at coordinate 89,565 of NZ_JAJAFX010000012.1, forward strand.
CCTATATCCCCTGGCGTCAGGGTCCATGTGAGTCATATCTTCAACCCGGCCGATTATATCCCCCATCACGCTCTGAGAAACAGGCTTACCCATTCGGCTACAGAGCTGTAAAAAACTATCTCCTAACTCATTCTCGTCCAAGCCAGCAACAGAGATTCCCTTCAAGATAACAAGCCCATCTCCACTTTTGACACGCTCGTACACACTTTCCATTAATTCACCAACTTCACCACCCGAATTCTCTTGAGTAGTCAACCCGTTAAGTAGTCTAACTGGCGAACCCGACAGCTCTGCCAACAATTCTTCAGTATGGGCTGGATCTAGTTGAATCACACATCGAGCATGTATGCTATCGTCCACTTTCCAACCTGTAGGCCTTACTCCCACTCTGTCTTCACCCAGCATAGTTTCCTCTTTCAAGATTTGATATTGGTAATATAACCTTTACCGATTTTATAGAAGCCTTGAGAAAGTCGAACTTAGTAGCACTTTTTCACGCAACGAAATTATTCTTCGTTATCGTCCATATTCTCCGGCTATCTATATCTAGCAGTTGATCCACAGTTAGCTATCGATACCGCCTCCATCGAATTCGGAGATTTCTATTTTGTAACCGTTGGGGTCGAGAAAATAAACAGATCGAGAAGAATGGTATTGAATCATCTCCCCATCCGGTAGCGTTACACCATGCACTTTCAATTTCTGCACAACCGAGGAGAAATCTTCTACGATGAATCCCACATGAGTAATCTCCAGACCCGTATTTTCAATACCAGCTCGATCTGCATACTCATGCATACACAAATATAGTTTGCTTTCGTTACCCATTATTACCCAACGAACCATTCTCCTCAGACCTGCTTCCTTCTTCTTGAATCCAAACACATCCTCATAGAAGCGGATACTTTCTTCAAGGTTAGATACTTCCATTTGTATATGGTCGAATCGTGTCACCTTGATAGTGTTGATCTGTTGTACTATGGAATTCATAGCATCATCTCCTTGTGCTCTTTGGTAAGAAGGCCTTGCTCATCCCAACGCTCAAGAAAATCGCGAAAGTATTCTTTAGACGAGAGATCGTTCTTAGAAGCGACCTTGTAGCCAGACAAACCAGCCGATATATTTGTCACGTCAGCTTGTAAAACACTCTTGAAAGCATCTATTGCTGCGGTCGAGTCGCCAAGATAAGCATGACATACACCAATCATATATTCAGTTAAGGTAGCTCTGGGTAACCCAATGTGTTTAGCATTATTGTACTGTTCAAGAGCCTTTTCATATTCACTTTTTTTAATATAGACTTCGGCAAGCTCTTGATAATTGATAGACCAATGTGGGTCCAACGATATGAGTTTTAAGCCATATTGTTCAGCTGCATCGAAATTCTGACTAACATAAAGCATCTCCTTAATAGAAGACTCTAGAACAGTCTTTTTCGCAGTAGCAGCCAACACCTCCTCCAGATCATTCTGAGGTTCAAGACTTTCAGCAACGTGTTGTGCCTTCAGCATAAGTGTGCGAGTTGCAGATGGGTTACTAACGGATGCTGGAACCATAGCATAAGCACGATAAAACGATGAGAGCGCCAATTTTGCTTTAAATGTTTCACGCTCAAGTATGCTCTCGGCAACGCATCTTCCACATGCTTCAAACCATTTATAGGCAACAGGATCTATCGCTTTGGTCTTCAAGTACCAAACAATCGCTAATGAAGTTACTTCAAGTATACTTTCTTCAGAAATTTTTTCGGTCTCAATAATAGTTCTTACATTTTCAAATAAATGGGTATGATTAGCATGTATTCCCAAACGATTGTCGGCAATAAATCGCGTTATCAGATAAGTCATTCGCTGTTCAGGGTAAAGTTTTTGGCTATTAATCTCGGCCAATATCTCTTGGGACAAGCGGTATCGTGCAGTGGTGATCAAAGCTCTAGCCAAGTTCAGTTTTTGTATGTCTGGCAGGTTGGGTCTCATAGAAAGTAACCATTGTAAGGCATTACCAGGACCTTTACATGGGTATGTGAAATTTTCGACCATCGTGTAGGGAATATTGACCGTATTAGAAACCTCCTTGAGACATGAAGGTTCCAAAGCCTGAGTGATGACATATCCATTCATATCAAAATTATGATGAGTCAGCGCCAAGCAAGTCGCTTTAGACCAGATACTTTCCCTTACACCAGTTCTATTATAATACAGCGTTGCCTCAATTAAAGATTGAGATTCAGAACTCATATTTTTCTCCGGACACTTCGCTGTTTGATAGTTTCGGAAATGGCGAGCGAACGCTTTAATCGCTCGCTCTGACTTTCTACTTACAATATTCTAAATAATTTAAAAACAGAACATCGCAGGTTCGATACGCAACTCAATACTTGTAAAATTAATCATATCAGCATACTCCATTAAATTAGTATTTTATTTCTGGCATGATTATTCTGCTAACAAACATAACAGTCAGAAACAGAACATTGCCAAGATTATGCCAAACGTCACACATTACTCATAACTTCATACTCTTGGAAAAGACAAGAGTTAATTAAATATATCTACGCAGTTATTTTTATGTCAAGTTAATTGATTTCCATAATCGTTTTATTTTAAATAAAAATAAAACCATAAAATTAAAAACATCAAGAAAATACCTGCAACCAATTATTTAACAAAGGAATTTTACCAAAAATCCTATTTATAGGACACCTTTTGTCAAATTTATTTTCTTACCTCTATTGAGCTAGCTTACTGTATTTACTGAAAATATATGATCACCCAAATTTATCAAAATATAATTATATTTTCAATAAATTGATTAGGTAGATTCACATACTAAATTAACATCCTGATAATATTGCCATACATTTATTTTAAATAGTCAATAGTCTTGCTATTCTATCTCTTAAGCCATATGCAAAGCGAAGAATTTTCCCGTTTAATACATTATGTGAACTATTTATCTGTGATGTATTTCCCATTTGGAAGGAGAGAATATGCATTAAAATTATTGGAACAAAGGAATTTCACCCAAAAGAAACATAGTCACCACGGCTATATCAATGAACTTAGCCCAGAGACTTTTGAACAATCCTCATTGTGAGCGCAAGAGGTTCCAACAGTTTTGGGCATGACAACATCTGATCTTTGGAGAATTATATGACCGATACTTTACCAAATATTATTCACAAACTTTTGGATATCCCTTCTCTAGAGAAATTGGAAGTACAGAACTTTTCCTCACATAACCCACGGATCTTACTTCTATATGGTTCGAATCGTCAGCCTTCTTTTAGCCGATTACTGGTTCAAGAATCCGCACTCCTACTTGAGCAAATAGGCGCTGAAATTAAGATTTTTGATCCGTCCAGTTTACCCTTGCCGGATATTACACCCGATACCCATGAAAAAGTGGTAGAACTGCATGAGCTTATGCAATGGTCAGAAGGGCAAGTGTGGTGTTCTCCAGAATACCATGGATCGATGAGTGCAGTGTTCAAATCCCAGCTTGACTGGGTTCCCGAGCTGCACTTTACACAAGGTAAGACATTGGCCTTACTTCAGGTTAATGGCGGAGCTCAATCGTTCAACGTAGTGAACCAGTTGCGAACGGTAGGGAGATGTATGCGTATGTTCATTATCCCTAATCAATTATCGGTACCCGAAGCCTTTCTAGAGTTTGACGATACTGGCCGCATGAGGCCCTCTTCTTACTACAACCGGCTTGTGGATGTTATGGAGGAGCTCATCAAATTCACACTCCTGCTACGTGGCCGGCAGAATTACCTTTTGAATCGGTATTCAGAGCGTGACCTGTAGATAAGTAAGCTATCAAAGCGAATCAAAAACCTATTGTACTTAGATCCTGCAAACCTGTTAATGTGATCGACCTGAGATAATGGCTAAACGCTTATACATCAACTATGCTTAAGCTTCATTGATCAAAACAGGAATTCTTGTGGCCTATTACATCCAGAGTTGTGTTCACAATTGAGGAAGAGCAATGACACTAAAAACAAAGCACTCTCTTGCCGCGTTCAATTCACATTTAAGCACCACTTGGTATAAAAACAAACAATCCCTCCGAAGCTTCAAAAAGAAATGGACATCTATCCGACATGATTATACTAAGCCCCCTGTGCTCTATGGAGAATTGGAGTTCAGCGAACGAATCTGGAGTATTCCTACAATTATTAGCAACAACTGTGTAATTATCAGTTGCTATGACGGATATATATATTGCTACGATACCAAAACGTTAAAACAAAATTGGCGATTACAGACAGCTGGGCCGATTTATAGCTCCCCCGCAGTGACAACGAGAGGTGATTTCATAATCGGTGGGGAGGATGCAACGCTTAGAATGGTTTCTTCAAATGGACTCTGCCTATGGCAATTCAAAGCTAATGATGTATTCCATTCCACCCCAACATTGGATGAAAAGAACGGGCTAGTTTACGCTGGAAGCTATGATCACAGTATGTATGCGTTGAATGCAAAAAGTGGAAAACTAGTCTGGAAACGCATGTTTGAAGAAGATGTTGTAGACGATATATATAGTTCCCCCGCCCTGACAGTCGAAGGCAATATTATCTTTGGAACGAACAAGACATTAGTTTGTATAGATAAAACCGGAAATACGGTATGGGAAATTGAAAACGAAGGACGTTTTGAGGGCAGTGCAGCATTAGATTATAGCATTGAAACAGGTGTTATTGGGACCGAAGAAAACGGTCAAATCGTTGTTTTTAACTCGAGAACAGGAACCATACGCGCTATCCATGAGACCGGTGGCTTCATAGTATCATGCCCATCAGTTGGGTATGATCATATTGCAACTATAGGAAGTGATGATCGCTATATTTATGGGGTAAATTTACAGAGTACTGAAGTCATATGGAAATCCGAAGTAGGAGCGCGCTTTGTATACACTCCCTTTTCTACGCTACCTAATGGTGACCCTATATTTGTCGGTACCACTGATAACCCCACACATATTGATGAAGCTGTACATTGCTATGATCATCAACATGGAAGCCTGCGCTGGAAAATCACTGCTCCCACAGGCATACACTCAGCTCCTCTTATTACAGAGCAAGGTCAGCTTATCGTAGGTTCCCACTGGAACAGAGTCTATTTCTATAGATGGCCTGAGGTATACGAATGAACGATTATCAGCAACTAACTAACCTAATGTTTAAATGGAGCTCATTGTATGGTGCCTATGCAATCTTAAACTGGGACAAAGCCACAATGATGCCTAAAGGAAGCCATTCACTGAGAGCAGAGCAAATGTCAGTACTCAGTACTATGCAACATGAGATAATCGCAAGCCAGGAGGTAGCGGAACTTCTGGATCGCATCGACATCACCGTTCTAAATGATTGGCAAAAAGCCAACATCAGAGAAATACATCGTTTGCATATCATGGCTATCGCAACCTCCCCTGCATTAACCAGTAGGCTCACCCGAGCAGCTGTAAAATGCGAAGAGGCGTGGTATGCCCAGGCTAATGAAACAAGTCAACCGTCTCTTGAGCAAAACTTTGAGGAGCTGCTAGCGCTGACACGGGAAATGGCATCTTCCCTTGGAGAAAAACTTGGGATAAGCTCATATGATGCTTTACTAGAACAGCATCAACCAGGTCTGAGAGCTGAATCGGTCGATGCTATTTTCAGTAAAATAGAACCATTCACCTCAAGCTTGGTCGCCACAATAAAAGGTTCACCAAAACAACAAAACATCTGGCCAAGAATAAGTAAGAACCAACAAAAGAAATTTGCCAACACCTTAATGGTAAACATGGAATTTGATTTTAACACCGGAAGGCTGGATGAAAGCCGTCATCCTTTCACTGGAGGCCTAACAGGCGACATCAGGGTTTGCAGCTATTTCAAACCAGAAAACATACTTTTGAGCATTTCAGCTCTTATGCATGAGACAGGCCATGCGTCGTACGAAGCACGACTTCCAAAACAGCACCTTGGGCAACCGGTCAGTGACTCTAGGGGAATGTGTATTCATGAAAGTCTAGCTCTGCTATTCGAAAGACAGGTCGGTCACTCCGACGCCTACTTAGGATATTTGGCCAAACAGTTGGAAAATAACTTCGACCATGTTGATTATTTCAACAAGGAGCGGTTGTGTGAACACTTCAACACAATCCATACGGATGGTATCCGAGTTACAGCTGATGATTTCACCTACCCCGCACATATTCTTATACGCTATAAAATCGAAAAAGAACTACTCTCAGGCGAACTTTCTACAAAACAGCTCAAAAGCAGATGGCAAGAATTATTCGAGTTATATCTTGATATCAGCCCATCACCTCATGAAGGCCCCTGGCAAGATATCCACTGGGCTGTCGGTTATTTTGGGTACTTTCCATGCTACCTCATGGGCGCAGTTATTTCCGCGCAATTATTCAACAAAGCTCGGAAAAACCCATCAATTGAAATGGAACTCTCTAGGGGAAAGTTTAGCAGTTTACTCCAATGGTTAGACAAAAAAATCTATAGGCAAGGTTGTTACCACGAATTCGATGAACTGATAATAGCTTCCTGTGGAGTAAAACTTAGTGCAGACGATTTTATCAAAAATTTAGAGAGACGATTGAAATAGTTAAACATACTTTATAGCGACGGGGGGTCACACGCCCCGTAGCAATATAGTTGCACATGTCCTTCTTATAATGGTAATACCAATTTACTGATTCATGTATGCTACTCATGTTTTTTGTTAAAAAGAATTATCAAAATAATATTTTGGTCATCTAAAATCATCTAAAATATAAGCATTAATTAGGCTATATAAAAAACAGCAATATATTACAGAGATAACTTAGCTATTTAGGTTACTTTGGGATATTTTTGTACAGTTAAAAATATTCAGCTATGCATTGAATAGAAATCAACCAATATTTTTGGCTTATTACTCCTATTTAGTACTTGTCGATTAATAAAATTAATATAATATACCTGCCGGCTTTCTCCAGCTGACTGGAGTTCTTGAGGTACAGACAGAAAAAGCTATTTAATATAAATCAACAATGAAATTGGAAAAATACATGGATAATAAAAACCTAAGTTTTAATTCCCAAGCAATATCTGATAATCAGGAGGTATTTATTGCTGGTGGTCAGTCCCTCAGCGGGGAAAATGGGGTAAAATGGATTGGTCAGGCATGGAGTCTCGTCAAAAGTAAATTGGGTATGTGGATACTGCTTAACATTGTCTATTTAACTATTGTGTCTGTTCTCCAGCTTATTCCTCTCATTGGGCTATTTGCCGGGATTCTGAATCCAGTATTTCTTGGCGGTATTATTGTCCTGTGTGAGAAGCAAAGAACTACCGGAAAATTTGAGCTAGGACTGTTGTTCAATGGATTCCAGAAAAATTTTGCCGCGCTGCTTGGCGTTGGTGCTTTGTCATTTGGTATTATGATCCTTGGCATTATCGCAATGTTTATTATCGGCGGTAGTGCAATGATACATCTCCCATTAGCCAGCCAATATGGTGAACCCTCAGTTGAAATTCTCCAAAACAGCATGTCCTCGTTATTTCTTGGAGCCTTTGTTCTAATAATTTTCTGTATTATTACTGCTGCTTTAACCTGGTTTGCACCAGCATTAATCGTCCTCCATAATTTGAAATTTGGTGCTGCCGTATCAATGAGTTTAGAAGCCGTGAAAAAGAATTTACTGTCCGGTTTCTTATTCTTTACCATTATGGCAGTAATACTCATAATCTCCATAATCCCTTTCGGCTTAGGTCTTTTAATCTCTATGCCGTTAATTTTGGCTAGCTATTATTCATCTTACCGCAGCATTTTTATCAGTAAGGAAAAATCATCCATTTTAGTTAGCTAAAAGCTATATCTATTCTTTACCAAATCTAGCAATTTGATTTTCAGTAAATGAGTAAATAATAGAAATGTAAAAGAACACCTCCTTAAAAGGTAATGCTGTTCGGTTAAGATACCTTGAACAACTCCGTATCGTTGAAATAATTCAGAGAATCCCCCCTTCTCTGGATTATTTTATACTCCAGCAGGGGCTATTGAACTGGTTATTGAGGTACTGAACTCTCCTTTTTCCGACACGAAATTGATCTTTTGTTGAAATGGACATAACCATACGAAATCCAAAAATCAGTGGTTATATATTATTTGCTTTTTTTAAAAGCATAAATATAAGATCTTGTTTCATAAATATAAAGCTCATTGAGCTGTTCGAAACAGAGTTAAATTGAACTCTGTTGAATGATATAGAATACGACTCTTAATTCAGAAATGAGATCATGATTAAAAGTCGCAATATTGTATTCCTAAATATCCCAAGTTGTCATTCTACTTTGAATGGTAATTTATTCGTAGAATAAAGGTAACTAAGTCTATTTTTTTACTGTTTATATTAATGAGTATCTGAAATGGGGATAATCTACTATCCCCAATATCATAACACTAATGGCCCGTTATTACCCATTTCTTTGACAGCCAAGAGAAAATCAGCCCAGATATCGCGCCAAAAATATGTCCTTCCGTTGAAATATCCTCTTGCCACGGCAACAGGCCAAATACGATCCCACCGTAGTACACAAATACCAGAATCGCAAAGAAGAAATCTTTTGCTCTTCTCAGGAAAAAGGCGTTAGCCAGCAACAATCCCCACAGACCAAAAATCCATCCACTAGCACCAATATGAATAGCAGTGCGCCCAAATAACCAGACTAATGTTCCTTCCGTAAAGATAATAAACAGGCTGGCCTGCACATAATAACGAATGGAGTGTGTCATAAGTAACGCACTCAGTACTAATAATACGGGGAGATTGCTAAATAAGTTCTCCCAGTTACCATGTAGGAATGGCGACAGTGGAATGCCAATTAATCCTTGAGCATATCGGGGAATGATACCGAAATTACTTAGTGCGCTACCGGTTAAAGTATCAAGCAATTGGGTTATGATCAGTATTACTGCTAATCCTATTAGAATACGAAGGTGTTGTTTTAGCCCTATTTTCACTGGGTTGTTGCCTTATCATTCATTGGAAGTCAGAACGAATTTTGATCTCAAATAAAGGTGTTACGATCAAAGTTGACACCACCATATCCTGAAAGTTTGGAATTTAACAATTTTGAGGTGAGAGCTAAATTCGGTTTTGGCACAATAAATTTGGTTTAGTCATTAAAAAACCATATATCAAAGTGATAATTTATTAGCGTTGTGTCCTTAAAAAAGCGCCAAACTGGCGCTTTTCATTAATACAATAATAATCAGCCAATATATTCTAAACCGCCCATATATGGACGTAATACTTCTGGAATTTCAATGCGGCCATCTGCTTGCTGATAGTTTTCCATAACAGCAACCAAAGTACGGCCAACAGCCAAACCAGAACCATTCAGGGTATGAAGCAGCTGAGTCTTCTTATCGTCTTTGCCACGGAAACGCGCCTGCATACGGCGGGCCTGGAAATCCCACATGTTAGAACAGGAAGAGATTTCACGGTAAGTGTTCTGCGCCGGTAACCACACTTCCAGATCGTAAGTTTTACATGCACCAAAGCCCATATCACCCGTACACAGTAAGACCTTACGATAAGGGAGGTTAAGTAATTGCAATACTTTCTCTGCATGACCAGTCAGCTCTTCAAGCGTATTCATTGATTCGTCAGGATGAACAATCTGGACCAATTCAACCTTATCAAACTGGTGCATCCTGATCAGGCCACGGGTGTCACGGCCATAAGAACCCGCTTCTGAACGGAAGCAAGGTGTATGCGCTGTCATTTTCAGTGGTAATTCGCTTTCATCCAGAATTTCACCACGAACCAGGTTGGTTACCGGCACTTCAGCCGTCGGGATCAGTGCGTAATGGTTCGCTGTTTCCTCTTCCAAGGGCTTGGTATGGAAAAGATCTTCACCAAATTTAGGCAACTGACCTGTACCATATAAAGTGTCATGGTTAACCAGATAAGGAACGTAGGTTTCCAGATAACCATGCTGCTCGGTGTGAAGATTCAACATAAATTGCGCCAAAGCACGATGCAGACGGGCAATCTGCCCTTTCATCACCACAAAGCGCGAACCGGTCAGTTTAACGGCAGCGGCAAAATCCAGACCATTCGCCAGTTCACCTAATGAAACATGATCTTTGATTTCAAAATCATATTTACGTGGTTCACCCCAGCGACTCACTTCCAAATTGTCATTCTCGTCTTTACCTATTGGTGCAGAGTCATCTGGCATGTTAGGAATACTTAACACCAAATCGCGGATTTCAGCCTGAAGTTTTTCCAGTTCGGATTTCGCTGTATCCAACTTCTCACCTAACTGGTTCACTTCCTGACGTAACGGATCAATGTCTTCACCACGGGATTTTGCCGCACCAATAGCTTTCGATCGGGAATTACGTTCTGCTTGCAGGGTTTCAGTTTCAACTTGTAAAACTTTGCGGCGCTCTTCTTGTTTGCGCAGCGTATCCACGTCAAGGGTATAACCCCTGCGAGCCAGTTTTTCGGCGACTGCGTCTAGCTCATTACGCAGTATGTTTGGATCGAGCATGCTTGTCCTGTGCTTGTCGTTATTAAGTTAGATGATGTGAATAGACCCACAAGTTTATGGGCCATAAGATATTTTTACCCGTCAACCTTACCGCAACAGCAACATTAGCGATAGCGTTTTATCGGGCTATTTTGATCCTGTTCAGCAAGCCAGGCGAGTTTATCACCTATTTTGCCTTCTAAACCTCTGTTAGCCGGGTGATAATAGCGGGTTTCCCGCATTTCAGGCGGAAAATAAACTTCACCGGCAGCGTAAGCGTTAGGTTCGTCATGAGCATAGCGATATTCTTCACCAAGCCCCATCTCTTTCATCAATTTTGTCGGCGCATTACGCAAATGTGCAGGAACATCATAGTCAGGCTTTTCCTTTGCATCAGCCAGCGCTGCTTTAAACGCGGTATAAACAGCATTGCTTTTCGGTGCACAGGCAAGATAAACAATCGCCTGAGCAATTGCCCTTTCACCTTCCGCTGGCCCAACCCGGGTAAAACAATCCCATGCGGCAATGGCAACCTGCATTGCCCTGGGATCCGCATTGCCAACATCTTCCGAAGCAATAGCCAGTAAACGGCGGGCAACATATAACGGATCGCCACCAGCAGTAATAATCCGGGCATACCAGTAAAGCGCAGCGTCAGGCGCAGAGCCACGCACAGATTTATGTAATGCTGAAATTAAATCGTAATAACGATCACCTTTATTATCAAAACGGGCACTGCGCTCTCCACTGACTTCGTTCAATAGCTCGAGTGTCAAAACCCGTTGTCCCTGAGTATTGGTTTCTGCCATATCCGCCATCATTTCCAGCAGATTCAGTGAACGACGGGCATCACCGGAAACCAGCTCTGCAACCATGTGACGAATGTTTTCCGGCAAAACAATATCCTGACCATGATAACCACGCTCTTTATCCTTCATGGCTTGATCAAGCACTTGTTCAATCTCTTCTATCGTCAATGACTTAAGCAGATAAACACGCGCCCGTGAGAGTAATGCGGAATTCAATTCAAAAGAGGGGTTTTCTGTCGTAGCACCAATAAAGGTAATCGTGCCATCTTCGATATGTGGTAAAAAAGCATCCTGCTGGCTTTTGTTAAAACGATGTACTTCATCAACAAACAAAATAGTTCTACGCCCTGCATTCCGGTTTTGCCGCGCTTTTTCAATAGATTCACGTATCTCTTTAATACCGGAAGTGACCGCAGATATTCGTTCAATATCCGCCTGCGCATAATGTCCAATAATTTCAGCTAATGTTGTTTTCCCCGTTCCAGGCGGCCCCCATAAAATCATGGAGTGCAGTTGCCCCGCCCGAATAGCTCTTGGCAATGGTTTTCCTTCAGCCAGTAAATGCTGCTGGCCGATATATTGCTCTAATGTCACCGGCCGCATACGCGCGGCCAGTGGCTGGAATTCATTTTGTGAAAAATCGAGTGACAGGTTATTCACTTAAAACCTCACTGGCGCTGATCATCCAGCGTGACGCCTTTCGGTAACGTAAAACTGAACTTTGTCGCATCCACATGGGTATTTTGCTGCCCTTTTAATTGATAGATACTTTTTTGTCCATCCTGCTCAACAGCCGAAAATTTCTGAATAGTGCCATCAGTCGTTACAGTAATAAAAAAGCGTTTTAAATTGCCATTGATATTATTCGGTGTCAGCTCAAAATCATTCCCTTTCTGGCTGATTTTATATTGAGACCAGTCTTTAGCATCATTACGGGTAATAAGCATAAACGGCGTGTTGCCGGTGGCATCTTTCAGCCAGTTGGCTGTTACCTGCTCAACAAACGGATTATAGAACCACAACGTTTTACCATCCGATACCAGAACACTTTCATCAGGTGATGTCATATGCCAGTTAAACAAGTTTGGGCGTTTAACCCACAATTGCCCTTCACCTTCCTGAATTGTTGCACCATCATCACTGGTTACTGTTTGAGTAAAGCTGGCATGAAAACTATTTACTTTGCCCAAACGTTCCTGCAAATCCTGGCTGGCATTTGCCCATGCAGAACTGATACCCATGCCAGCCATCAAACAACCCATCAATATTAGCTTCTTCATGTAAGAAATACCTTTACTCAGCATTATTACCCGGTGTATTTATTATCGGAATTTCCCGCGTTTAAAATTAATTATCCGCGCTCATGTGGCGGTGGCGCCAATACTTCACGATTGCCATTATGGCCTGGAGCACTGACAATCTGCTGTGCTTCCATTTGCTCCACAATCCGCGCAGCACGGTTATAACCAATACGGAACTGGCGCTGTACACCAGAAATCGAAACCCGCCGTTTTTCAGTAATAAATTCAACTGCCTGATCGAACAGGGCATCCAGTTCTTCATCACTGTCAAGACCCAATCCACCTTCAGCATCATCACCACCACTGAGGATACTGTCAACGTACTCAGGACGACCACGGGCTTTCCAATCATTAACCACTTCATGAACTTCCTGATCCCGGACAAATGCACCGTGAACACGCACCGGGATAGAGGAGTTTGGTGCTAAATAAAGCATGTCCCCCATTCCCAAAAGAGATTCAGCACCGCTTTGATCAAGGATCGTTCGGGAATCAATCTTGCTGGAAACCGTAAAGGCAATACGGGTTGGAATGTTAGCTTTAATCAGGCCGGTAATAATATCGACAGATGGACGTTGGGTCGCCAGAACTAAATGAATACCGGCAGCCCGGGCTTTCTGCGCCAAGCGGGCAATCAACTCTTCTACTTTTTTGCCAACTGTCATCATCAGGTCAGCAAATTCATCTACCATAACAACAATATAAGGCTCTTTTTTCAGCACAGGATGAGTGATATCCATGCTGTCGCCAGGTTTCCAGAATGGATGAGGAATTGGACGACCCATCTCTTCCGCCTGTTTAACTTTTTCGTTATAACCAGCCAGATTACGTACACCCAACGCGGACATCAGTTTATAACGACGTTCCATTTCACTAACACACCAGCGCAGTGCATTTGCCGCGTCTTTCATATCAGTGACAACTTCAGTCAACAGATGCGGAATGCCTTTATAAACCGACAACTCCAGCATTTTCGGGTCAATCATGATAAAGCGGACATCCTCCGGTTTTGCTTTATAGAGGATGCTGAGGATCATCGCGTTGACCCCAACAGATTTACCTGAACCGGTCGTACCCGCCACCAGCAAGTGAGGCATTTTACCTAAATCAGCGACAACCGGCTGACCACCAATATCTTTACCCAATACAATTGTCAGTGGTGATGGATTATCGCGAAACTTTTCGCAATCTAATACTTCGCGCAAATAGACCGTCTGACGTTTTCTATTCGGCAATTCCAAACCGACATAAGGTTTACCTGGAATCACTTCAACAATACGCACAGCGACCGCAGATAACGAACGTGCTAAGTCTCTTGATAAGTTAGAAATTCGTGATGCTTTAACACCTGGAGCCAAATCCAGTTCAAACCGGGTAATCACCGGACCTGGCGAGAAACCAACCACATCAGCTTTAACCCGATAATCACTCAAACGCGCTTCAATTAAACGGGAAGTCTGCTCAAGAGCAAACATATCAACCGGTTCTTCTTCTGCTAAAGGGCTGGCTAACAGATCGAGCGAAGGCATTGGCGTCGTTGGTTTTGGTAACGGCTGATCATTACGAACCAGAAATGGATGAAACAAGCTAT